>CAYUOY010000193.1:0-6696 GCA_964446495.1 uncultured Woeseiaceae bacterium
TGCCGTACATTGCATGTCAAGACAGACTGAATCTGTGGCGCGCGCCGCTGCTGCGCGGCGACAGTCTAGCATGCTGAATTATTTGCCCGGAAGAGGTGGTGGCTGAAATGCGCGAAGTGGTCAATCGACTGCAGAAAATTGACGGTGAATAGCTTTTTTCAAGCTTCAAACTAATTGGGCTATCATCAACGAATGAAATTACACGATGAATGCGTGCATGCTCACAGAGTCAGCAATCCGTTGCAAATCTCTGATGTCCGAGTTTTCATCAAATTACCTGTAGGGAGTTATTTTCTATGCAGCAATCTATTGTACATATGGCGCTGCTGGTTCGTGATTACGACGAAGCCATTGCGTTCTATACTGAAACGCTTCATTTCACATTGATTGAAGATACCTACCAGCCCGAGCAGGACAAACGATGGGTGGTCGTCGCGCCACCGGGTTCCGAGGGTGCGACGTTATTGCTGGCGCGAGCTTCAACACCGGAGCAAGAGAGTTTTATCGGAAACCAGGCCGGGGGTCGTGTTTTTCTCTTTTTAAATACGGACGATTTTTGGCGTGACTACAATGAAATGGTCGAGCGAGGTGTCAATTTCGTGAGGGAGCCCAAGACAGAACCGTATGGCATTGTTGCTGTCTTTAAGGACTTGTACGGGAATCTATGGGACTTGCTTCAGCTAAATGGCGACCAGAAAAAGAAAGAAAGCAGTTGAACTGATTGAATCGGCCGTAATTCGATTCGAACCCCTATTTTTGGTGTCTGCTCGGCAAAGTTGGTTCTAGTCGTCTATGCTAGAGCCAAGCTTTTCAGGAGAAATTTCTGTGAGAAACTTTTCATTACTTTGTCTCTTTCTTGCTTTGGCGAATCCTGTCTTCGCCAATGAGTATGAGCTGAAATCTCCTGCCAGGAGCATCCCGCTCCCAAGTGCTGCGAGCAATCAGCTTCAGGAAGCAATCCGTACCTGGCCCGCTCCGGATATTTCGAATGCGGGACGGGCACCTTCGAGTGAGGCCGAATGGCTTACGACCATCGCAGAAAGTGATGAACGCTGGGACCGCGGTGTCCTTGAAACGCTCGTAGAGAGTACGACCAAAGTTAAACCAGTGGTAATTGTGGGGGTCAAAGCACACCGCGTCACACCAGCCCTGATAGCGCCTGCCAATCAACAACGTCTGTTCCTGTTTCTGCATGGCGGAGCCTATGTATTTGGCGGGGGAATTGGCGGCACTGGCGAGGCCATTTTGATCGCTGAGCGAATCGGCATAGAGGTGGTATCGGTTGACTACCGGATGCCCCCTGGCAACCCTTTTCCTGCCGCCCTTGACGATGTTGTATCCGTTTACAAAGAGTTGATCAAATCCCAATCGTCCCAATCAATAGCGTTGGGAGGTACATCAGCTGGCGGTGGACTCTCACTGGCAGTGGCGCACAAACTTCAGGCAATGAATATCGAATTGCCTGGTGCAATTTTTGCTGGCACACCGTGGTCCGACCTTACGAAAACGGGCGATTCGTTATTCACCAACGAAGGACTGGACCGGGTGCTTGTAACCTATGATGGCGTTCTGAGCGCAGCAGCAAGATTGTACGCGGGGAAGCACGACTTGAAAGATCCTCTTATTTCCCCCCTGTACGGTGATTTCACTGGATTCCCGCCAACCATCCTGACGACAGGCACACGAGATATGTTTCTTAGCGACGTGGCCCGTACGCACCGTAGGTTAAGGAGCGTCGGCGTCACTGCAGATTTGCATGTTTACGAGGGCATGTCACATGCCGGTTATATGCTGTCACCGAACACCCCGGAATCCAGAGACATGTACAAGGAGGTCGGTGCATTCCTGGATAAGTATCTCGACGAATAGAGAGTCGGGTTTGAAATCACTGTTGGCCGCGCTTTAGGGTTATTGAGCGATCACTCCAAGCCGAAAACGAACATCGTACCGCCCCCAGTCGAAACAATCCGTTGCTTGCCATCCACTGCGAACGACATTGGATTTGTTCGTACCGCGCCGCCAGACTGGAAATTCCAAAGTGGTTCGCCGGTCTTGCTATCCAGTGCGAAAATATTGCCTTCATTGCTACCACCGAATACCAGCCCACCCGCTGTCGCCATTACACCCGCCCAAGGCGGTGAGTGAAGCATGAATTCCCACTGCTGCTTGCCGGTCAGGACATCTAGTGACCGGATGGCGCCAGCTGCCTCGTCTCCCGACAGCGCTTGCTCACCACCCCCGTAAAAGGGCATACCTTCCTCATATTCGACATCGGATTTATAGTAAACAGATCCCATTAGTCGAGTTGCGACAAAAAACTGCTCAGTCTGCGGATTATAGGAAGGGCTAAACCAGTTTGTCGCACCCTGGAGGCTGGGCCAGATTAAATTACCGTCATATGATGGTTCTGACTCAGGCAATACGATGGGTCGGCCCGTCTCGTCAAGCCCCTTCGCCCAGGTCTGCTTCGAGTATTCATTACCATGTAAAAACTCGCCGGTCTCACGATCCAACACATAGAAAAATGCATTGCGATTTGCCAGTGCGACAATTTTTCGCTTTTTGTCATTGAATTCAGTGTCTATAAGAATAGGGATCTGGTTTGCATCCCAATCGTGTGTGTCGTGCGGCGTAAACTGGAAATGCCATTTAAGTTCGCCATTGTTCGGGTCGAGTGCAATTAGCGAACACGAGTACAGGTTATCGCCCGGCCGCACGTCGCCGTTCCAGTCAGGTGCCGGGTTACCGACCGTCCAATACAGTAAATCGAGATCCGGATCGTATGACCCAGTCAGCCAGGTCGAGCCACCCCCGGTCCTCCATGCTTCGCCCTGCCATGTCTCGCTACCCGGATCGCCCGGCGCCGGTATAGTATGGAATCGCCACAGTAGTTCGCCGGTCGCCGAATCATAGGCATCCACAAAGCCGCGTATACCCGCTTCCGCACCGCTCACACCGACAATTATTTTACCTTCAATCGCTAGTGGCGCGAGGGTCAATCCGAACGCACTTTTGTTTTCGGCGACCTTAGTATCCCAGCGAATCGCTCCTGTGGCCGCATCAAGTGATACGAGATGACCATCCAATGTCCCGACATAAACTGCATCACCAAGCAGCGCAACGCCGCGGTTGACCTTCGGAAATCCTATATTCAAGATGTCGTTCGGCATGTCCGGTGACCACGTCCACAGGCGCTTTCCGGTTCTCGCATCGAGCGCCGTGACAGTGCTGGGCGGCTCGGTTATAAACATTACGCCATCGGCAACCAACGGCGTAGTTTCAACAAATCCGGCTCCACCAACTGTCGATGGCTGCATTTGATAAGCCCAGATCACTTTCAGGTTCTTGACAGTGTCGACATTAACTTGAGTAAGCGTTGAGAATCGTTCAGAACGATAGGTTCCCGAATAAGTTAACCAGGACGCTTTGTCAGCGCTGGCATTGACCAGCCTTTCAAAACTTACGTCCGCGTTAGCAATGCGTACAAATATTATTGCAATTATCAAAATCAATTTTTTCATTGCTTGCTTCTCAAACTCATTAAATAGGAAACCAGATCATCCATATCGGACCCCGACAGCACGGCTCCGTACTCCGGCATCAAGCTATGTGCAAAAATTTTCTCAAACTCCAGCAAATCTTCTTTTCTGAATGAATGCACAGTTCCGCTGACATCGCGAACTTGAATAGAGAAGGCATCCTCGTTAATACGCAGGCCCTCGATCTGGCCGTTCTTTGATGTCAGCCGCACCGTCAGGTAATTCTGATAACCTCCCGTCTGCGATTGCGCAGCGGCCGGTGCTGTCAGTGACATCGTCAGGTAATCCAAACCTCGTTGATCACCGACCTCTGTGAGTTCCGGACCGACGCCATTACCCTGACCGGCAATGATATGACATGCCGGACAACCACCTTTGCTTTGGTAAATTTTCATACCACGGTCCGGATCGCCCGGCATTTTCTCTGGCACCAGCTTGCCCAACGACCGCACATACGCGGCCACCTTAATAATCTGGCCCTCGTCCAGCGACCATACATCGGGCATCCCGGTTCCGGGAATGCCACTGCCAATCACCCTGACAAGAGCGCTATCATCCGGCGCATATTTGAGGCGGGAGCGTGCAAGATTTGAACCCTCACCACCCTTGCCGTCGATGCCGTGACAGCGCGCGCAGTGCACTCGAAAGAGCCGCTCGCCATCAGCGAGCGCGCTCTCCGAAACCTGTCCAAGCGATTCCTGCGCTCGTAACGGAACTTCCGCGCAAAGAACAATTGCCAAAACCATCGACACTAACAGCAGGTTTCTCATTAAGATTCCCTATTCACAGACATAGCTAACACCCGATCAGACTAGCCTCTGTGAGAGATGAGCGAACTGGCCGGATCCCGTGGCTCCGCGATCAAGGCTCCGTTCGCCCACCTCTATATTTCACGCCTAGTTGAATGCAAGACCCACTTTCAGTCCGAAGGTTCGCGGGCGCGCTCGGGCCGCATATTGAATGGTGATGTTGTCATCCAGGTAGCCGCGGTCATTCAACAAATTCCTACCGTAGAGGCCGAGAGACAAGTCGTCAGTCAATTGAAACTCTGTCATAACATTAAGCATGTCAATGACGTCGGACTGACTGCTAAACCAGTCCCCGAAACTCCTGTTTATTCTGTAAGTCTCACCCACCTGCGAATAGTCGATCCGCACGAATCCATCTTTGCCACCCCAGACCAGATCTCGATCCAACCAAAGCGCAAAACTGTACTCAGGCACACCGTCCAACGGGTCCCCGACGGCATGCGAGCTCGACAGCACCTTTACTTCGGTGAATTTTGCGTCTACATAATTGGCATTAAGGCCAATATTGAGCATATCCGTAGCATTGAAATTGAGCGTAAAGTCCACTCCCTTGATTTCCGCTTCGCCACCATTGGTGATTATGTCACCCGCTGCGATATTGTCTGGGAGAATGCCGTTCACGAAGTAGTCCGAGTACTCACTGTAATAGACAGCAAGTTCCATGCTCAGGCGGTTATCCACAAGATTCATTTTCGTACCCAATTCATAGCTCCAAAGCGATTCCGGATCATATGGCGGGATTCCGGCACGATTGAATCCACCACTTCGAAAGCCTTTAGCCACGCTAGCATACGCTTTGACGCTGTCGCTCAAGTCCAGGCTAACGTATGCGCGTGGATCAACACTATCAAATGATGCCTTCTGCAAATCGCCGCTAAATTGTTCTCTGTCGTTTTCGAAATAGCGAACACCAACGCCAATCTCAAGACCATCCGTTAATGCATAGCCAACGTTTCCGAAAATCGAAATCGATGTCGATGTATTCTCAGCGGTACGTGGAATGCGAAACAGGAATGTGTTTGGATCACTTGGTGGCAAGCCAAACAGGAACTCCCCAGGGTTATCCCGATAGCCGCCCCGAACGATCTCTAAGTCCTGATAAAAGGCACCAAGGGTCCACGATATTGCATCTTCTCCACTGGAGGTCAACCGCAGTTCTTGTGTAAAAGAGGAGTCTTCAAAATTATAGGAGGCTCCCTCACCCTCGTTCAAGCCAAGTAATACATGGTTTGGCGGCGCGAGTGCTGGATCCACTGTCGGAAATCGATAGCCATATTCGCGCACCACTTTCTTGGCATGAAAATAGCTGGTGATGCTCATCAATGTGGCTTGACTAAAATCGTAGGATACCGTTCCACTAAAAACCTCATGATCATCCTGAAACGACGGGGTCGTCGATCTCTCCAGAGCCTGCGTGTAATTTCCGTTTTCATCCTCACCCTGATTGGATGCCCCGGCGTCATTTCTGTGAATTACGGCCATGCCTTCGATTCTCCAGTTGTCTGCTGGTAACCATAGTGCCTCGGTCCGAATATTCACCAGATCCTGCGTATTGATATTGTCGCGATCAAGTGAAACCAGTACGTCCGTCGCTGGTTGATCTATCCAACCCGCATCCTGATCAATCACGGCAGCAATCCGTAACCCGAAAACGCCCGCTTTAACCGGAACATTTGCAACACCTCGAATACTCCGATTCGTACCACCATCTTCAGTAAATGACACCGCCGCATCCAATCGGCCGCTGAATTGATCCAGTTCCGGCTTATTGGTGATAAATCGAATCGTGCCGCCCATAGAAGCTTGACCATACAGGGTTCCTTGCGGCCCTCTCAAAACCTCTATCCTGTTCAGGTCGTAAGTGCGCAAATCAACCTGCGATCGGACAGAGCCAGAAACAGGAGCCTCGTTAAGATAGAGCCCAATCGTTGGCGTTGCACCCTCTGGATTTGATGTGTTTGCTACGCCCCGCAAAATAATGTGCCGCTCTCCAACACCACTGTCTTCAAGCTTCAAGCCAGGCACCGCAATAGCAATGTCCGAGAGTGCATCAAGATTTCGCTGTCGAATCTCCGCGCCCCCAATCGCCTTAATGCTCATGGGCGTATCGATGACTCTCTGCTCTCGTTTTTGCGCTGTTACGATTATCTCTTCAATTGCGAACCCGTCTGCGCTTTGAGTTTCCTGGCCGCCTGCACCTGATACTACAAATATCGAAGCGAGGAACGTTCCAATTCCTTTCCTGGTTGCCTTCATTTCTTCCCCCTTTTCACTGTCGTTTTCGGCGGGCGTACTTCGAATAATAATGACGCCGCGCTCCGTTATACGACCGGAAAGGTTCGTGCCTT
>CAYUOY010000194.1:0-6679 GCA_964446495.1 uncultured Woeseiaceae bacterium
CTCCTACAGGAGTTCCTTGTAGGAGCGCGACCTGACGCGCGACCCCGCCAAAACAAATTCCACTGCGCATAAGGGAACTATTGAAAACAAGACATCAGGTCAGAATAAATCAGAGATTTCTTAGGTAGAACTACCTATTTACGCCGCCCGCGGATCTCAAGAAACTGTTGTGGTGAGTCGCTCCTGGAAACTTCACTCCTAACTTCCGGGGCCAGTGCCAGCTTATGCCGTTTGTCATACCATCCGTATTGAGAAATACGTTTTCGTCACGAAACAACGAATGCCGCGATGCGTCCGGAATGCGGCCGCTACCTGAACTCGTGGTTTTGGATGTAGTAACAGGCGTTATTCCGAGTTCAAAGCCGCCGGTGCGTATCTTCCTTGGCACCGAACCTGCCCAATACCGTGCCGAGCGAATTTTCGTTTGGTCGATCGAGCGCGTACGCGATCCCGCACGAGTTTACGAAATTTACATCATGAAAGAGCTGACTGGTTTTGATCGGCGTCGATGGCTCACGGGGTTCACGAACTACCGCTTCGCCATTCCTCATTTCATGCACGGCAGCGGCCGCGCAATCTGGAATGACGTCGATCAGGCGTACCTCGCCGATCCCGCCGAACTGTTCGATACCGATATGGGTGATCGCGGACTTCTCACGGTGCCACCTCTTTCTTCAAGTGCGCTGCTGGATACAGCGGTGATGCTGATCGACTGCGAGCGCATGGCGCCGATCTGGACCGGCGACGAAGCCATGCACGGGCGCAAGAACAACCTGCTCGCGAAAGTTCAGGCAATGCCCGGTTTGCGCGGCGATCTGCCCGGCGAGTGGAATGCGCGCGATGAGGAGTATGTGCCCGGCCGGTCGAAACTTCTGCACTGGACCATCCTGCATACGCAACCCTGGCACCCGCTCCCACACGCCTTCGTTTATCAGCGTAATCCGGTCGGTCACGTCTGGCATGATCTCGAGCGCTCTGCCGATCTCGCTGGATATCACGTCTTCACCGCCGCCCGGCCAAGCGCCCAGTATGAAAAATTGCTCACACGCGTGTGCGCCGTTTCCGTGGGCGGAGAATCGAACGAACGCCCGATCGATGCCTCCTCGCCAGACCCGGGGTACGAAGCCGAAGGGTTGAATAGCCTGATCGAAACGACGCAACCCCGAACCCTGCTTGAATACCGCTTCGCCGCTTCGACAGACACCGCGACGATACAAGACCAACACGGCCAAGGAAAAAATAACTGTACCCTAACGCGTTACGATCCCGCCGATAAGTCCGCCGATGCTCGACCGACGACCTGCTTCGACGGAGTAGTATGCCTGGATGCCCTGAACTACATTCCGGATGAGGATGTTCCGTGGGTCATTGAAGATCTGTTCGACTGGGCAAATCAGTTTGTATATGCGGTGGTTGAGCAAGCAGCCAGCGACCGGGCACTGGCTGACGGCACTGCGTTGCGAAGGCGACCGCGCGACCTGGCCTGGTGGAGAACGGCATTTGAGAAGGCCGCCGAACGTCATCCGCGCGTACAGTGGAAACTCGCCATCAACCACCGTTTCGCGGACACGAAGATCAATGCTCCGGGCGAAATTGGCTGGAGTGGAGACGATCAGCCGAAGATCTGGGTACTGGATGACGGCGTCGGCGACGATACCTCCCAATCGATCGCGCTGGCCGAAGCGCTTGGCAGCCCCTTCGAGTTGGTCCGTCCTCCGTTCGACTTCCGCGGCCAGCGGCCTGACCTGGTTGTCTCCGCAAACCGCCGAACCGGCTCATGGGCACGCAAACTCAGTCGGGAAAATCTCGGGCGCACGCGAAGTGTACGTGTCGACAGCACCGGCGGTGCGGTTGCCAACCAGTTCGATCTCGTCCTCAGTCCTGCGTATTTTCATCTTCCACCGCATCCACGCCGGATCGAAACGGTCACACGACTGACGCGCGTAACGGCGGAGCGGTTGGCCGGCGCACGCGATCGGTGTCCGCGCCTTTTCGGCATGGCCGCCCATCCCAGGATCGTCGTCTTGCTGAGTGGCAGCGACAACAGCGGCCCCCGGGACACGGTCACGAGCCGTAAGCTGGGTGAGGATATTCGCACGTTTGCCACCCTCGCTGGCGGCTCCATTTTTGCGTTAATGAGCCGGCGAATCTCGCCGCAGCTCGCCGGCACTCTCGTCGCTGGCCTTGGTCAGTCCACACACGTACATACATGGTCGCCGCATCACCGCGATGACGACTCCTACCTGGCCTATCTGGAACTCGCGGACGCGATCGTTGTTACCGGCGACGACGAGTCTCTTATGGCAGACGCCGCAGCAACCGGCAAACCTGTCTACGTCTATCCTTTGGCCATGAACGTGCAACAGCGATCGAACGCGTTTCGCGAAGCGGTATTCGCCCGGTCGCAGGCGCGCCCGCTAAACAAGCGCGGCACTGTAAGGCCCCAGCAAGGTCTGGAATACTTCTGTGCGCGCCTGATCGAGCGCGGTATCGTCCTTCCGCCCCACGACTTGAACGCACTACACCAGTCACTCGTCCGGCTCGGCATCATTCAACCGTTCGGGACGCCCGTTGTTGCGACCGGTTCTCATACCGGTTTACGAGTCGCCCATGATGCCGCACAACAGGTGCGAAGAATGCTCGGACTCGGCGAACACGCCAAATCGCAACGCAATGATTCTTTGAGCTCGACGGATTGGAGGCAGCACGCCGCTGCACAACCATAGCCGCGCGAGAAGAAGGAAATTGATGTGAAATACCTGGATACAAACCGACTGCAAGACCTGGATAGCGAAACCTTTCAGGCACAGAATCCGTTTCCATGGATAAATCCGGAAGGACTGCTCACCGACGCGGGTCATCGGCGATTGGTGGAATCACTGCCGGACCTCTCCCTGTTCGAAAAAAGTTTCGGCTACGAGCGCAAACACGGGCAACAGGCGCACGACCGCTATGCGCTTGAGTACTCGGACGGCCTGCCGGTCAGCGACGCGTGGCAGACATTCATCGCCGAGTTGCGAGGTCCTGAGTACCATGAATTTGTCTGCCGAATGCTTGGCATCCGCCACTTTGACCTGAACTGTCATTGGCATTATGCGCCGAGCGGATGTTCCGTTTCACCTCACCTGGACTCTGTCCGAAAATACGGTTCGCAGATCTTTTACCTCAACACGGCCGAAGACTGGGAGCCTGGTTGGGGCGGCCAGACCGTCGTATTGAGTGACAAGAGTCGCAAAATCCGAGTGCCAAATCCCCAGTTCGAGGACCTCGAATGCGTTGCGACCTCGCAAACAATTGGCAACTACAGTTTGCTATTTGCCCAGGGAGCGCATTCCTGGCACGGCGTTCGTGCTTTGAATTGTCCGGAAAACCGTATGCGAAAAATATTCATCGTGGTCATTAACCGGCTTTCGCCGTTGCTGCGATTGCGGCGCGCCGTCGGCGATCTGCCTCGCGGTCTTTCATCGGCGGCCGCATAGGAGCGAAAAGGCGAGCACCGTTTTCTTGAAACCACCATCTCGCTGCACTTCGTTTGCAGCCCGATCAACCGTTTTTCTCTATGAGTAAGGACGCCAGGACCACTCGACATGCACGCAAAAACCGTACGACTGTTCGACAATGAGTTTTTTGAATCGCTCACTCGCGTTCACCCAATCGTGCCATTGCTATTTTGGTCGCCGGTGATTGTTTTCCTCCTTTGGCGGTCTGTGTACGCGAACGAATTGTCAATCGCACAGGTTTCTGCGCTACTGGTTCCGGGCGTGCTTACATGGTCGTTAACGGAATACTGGGTGCATCGCATACCATTTCACTATGCGGCCCGCAGCGAGTTCGGCAAGCGCATCGTGTTCCTGTACCACGGCGTCCATCACGCTGCGCCAAATGACAAACGCCGGCTCGTCATGCCGCCGGCCGGCGGCGTACTGGTGATGGCTCTATTGTGGTTGCTGTTCTCAAACATAATTCCGGCCCCCTGGTTCGAACCCTTTTTCGCGTTCTTTATTTTAGGCTATCTGGTCTACGACTATTTGCACTACGCCACTCATCACTTCAGGATGAAGAGCCCTCTGATGGCCGCATTGACCCGCCACCACCTGAAACACCATTTCGCCTCGGACAAAACGAATTTTGGCGTAAGTTCACCACTATGGGACTGGGTATTTGGCACCCTGCATCGGGTCAGGAAGCGAACCGACTAAGTTCTTTTTCAGGAATCGGGGTTGTTAGCCAGCCAGGTTCATCTTGCGCAGGATGGCAATGTATCTCGGATTAGCATGCAGGGGTATGAAGGACGGCGCCGCCTTTATACCTGGCAGACCGGGATCATGCGCGCCGAAAGCCCGTTCGAGCCAATCGATCGCCTCCTCGAATTCACCCCATTCGCTAAAAATCATGGCCTGTTGATAAGCCGCACTATCGCCGTACTCCTGCAGCAACTCCTGCTGTGCGGCTTTAGCTGCCTGTGGATGACCAAGGTGCTGATGAATTACGGCCAGGTTCATCAAGCGCATGTATCCGTTAGATTCTCTTTCAGCCGCTTGCAATGCCTCCTCCAGTCGCCCCTGCCGACCCAGGTTAAAGGCGAGGTAACCATGTAAAAATTCAGACGATGGGTTTTTTGATAACAGATCCTGAATGATGTTCTCCGATTCCTGACTTTCACCAATTTCCGTTAGCGCAACAAACAGCCGAGCCTGTAGCTGCAGATTCAAAGGGTCCCGAGCCACCAGACCGCGTTTCATTGAGATCGACACCTGCTCATCCCCACGTATTGAATAAAGTTCGGCGAACAGCGATCTCGTCGTGATGTCGCCAGGCCTCAAGACAAGTGCCCGCATCAGGGAAACTTCAGCGCGGTTCCAGTCCCAGTCGAATGCAAGGTCGATAAAAGCGGACGCCATATGAGCATCCGGAACCGCGTCATCCAGTTCCAGGGCTCGGGCAGCCGCCTGCCGTGCCCGGGCTAACGCCGAATCGATGCCATCCTGTGCCTGGGTCGCAAATCGGGTGTTGGCATAGGAAAGGCGTGCCCATGCAAGGGCGGAATTCGGTGCCAGCAGTACAGTTTGTTCAAAATAGTCAGCGGCCTGCCGAAAATTGCTGGGCCCGAGCTTGTTCATAAAGGACATTCCCTTTAGATACGCATCGTAAGCCTCTATGTTCGTCGCCAGCGGCTCGCCTCCCCTGCGTTCTATGGGGCCACCGAGAAGCGTCACTTTGAGTTGCTCTACAACGGCTGCTGCAATTTCATCCTGAACTGCGAAAATATCGCTTAACTCACGATCATAGGTCTCGGACCAGAGGTGAAACCCGTCCTCAGTATTGACAAGCTGTGCGGTAATCCGTACTCGTTCACCACCCTTTCGTACACTGCCTTCGAGAATGCTGCTGACACCGAGGCTGCTGCCAATTTCGCGCAGATCAATTTCCTTACCTCTGAACGCGAAAGAAGAGGTCCGACCTGCGACCCTGAACTGCGGAATCTTCGCCAACAAATTCAGCAATTCTTCGGCAATGCCGTCGCTGAAATATTCCTGCTCCGGATCCGAACTCATATTGACGAAAGGCAGCACCGCAATCGACTCAGTCGCAATCGGAAAAGGCAACACGTCGATCGACTCAGCCGCGTTCGGAGTGGCGGCGGCAGGGTCGTTCGGATTCTCTCCTGTTAACGATTGATCGTAGGGCGCTGCCGCCAGCGCCTCGTCCGGCACAGGCAGGTCGGAATATTTGTCGTATGCGAAATAGGACAGCGCGATCGCCAAAACCAAGATGATGGTCCGATCGAGGTTTCGACCCGTTTTCCGTGTCACCGATTCCGAGCGCTCTGTATCCTCCTCACGTTTCAAACCCTGCGGTGTCAATTCGAATGCCCAGGCGAAAAGAATCGCCACCGGCAGGCCGAGAACGAGCAGTAACAAGATAGCCAGGAATACCCAGCCAGGTGCAGCAATATTGCCCAGCACAACATCGGCCACCTGGAGAATCAACCAGGCAACGATGATGTACATGACGCCGACACGAATGACGTTGCGTCGTTTCAGTTCATGAAAAAGTGACATGCTGTCTTGCCGCCAAACCGGTGATAATCCGCGAGAATACGCACAATCCGTTGCACTGGCTAATTACGGTGCAACTCGATCGGTTCGACTCCTTTTGATCGTTGCATCACTCACTCCTCTCAGCGCAACTGACGCACAAAGTTACCGTCGGATCAAACTCGAGACGCTTCGGATTAATCGCCTCATCACAGGATTTACACAAGCCGAAATCCTCTCTGTCTATTCTTGCCAGCGTCGCTGTAATCCTCCTGAGCATGTCCTCACGGCGACGCCCTGCGGCCTGCGACATCGCCTGCGCCTGCATGGCGTCCATTCGCGACAATCGCCCAACACGCGCCTGGTCCAGCTCGACGACCTGCGAGGATTCATCCGCAGTTGCAGCCGAAGCCTCTAACTCTTCGCGCAATTCAAGCAGCCGCTCTCGAAGTCTTGCGATATCAACATTAAACATAGCGGTATTTTATTCGATTTATTCGGCAGGTTCGACCCCATTGCCTTTTTTGGGTACCGCCAGCCAATGCACAAGCAGCACCTGGTTGACTAATTATCCGTATCGAAATCGGGCACTCTTTCCCCGAGATACAGCGGAGACACCTTTCGACGCGAACGGCCGCAGG
>CAYUOY010000195.1:0-6669 GCA_964446495.1 uncultured Woeseiaceae bacterium
ACGGCAGCAACGGCGCTACCAGCCCCGTCGCGGTAACCAACTTCCCCGATTCGGGAGCAGGCGTGCTGCAGATTGGCGGCGCACTTGCTGGCGGTGGCGATGTCAATCCATCCGGCCTTATTGGTTCAGGCATTACAGTGGGCGTAGGTCGGATCAGCGATGGTGGCACCAGCTTCGCCGCTATTTTGCGTGCCCTCGAGGGCAACGCCGATACCAACATTATTTCAACACCAAGCATCGTAACCACTGACAACGAAGAGGCAACGCTGAACGTAGGCCAGGAGGTTCCATTCGTCACGGGTTCATTCACGAACACCGGCAGTGTGGGCGGTGCCGTAAATCCTTTTCAGACGATCAACCGTGAACAGGTTGGCGTCAAACTGACGATCACGCCGCAGATCAACGAAGGCGACTCGCTGTTGCTCAAGATCTCACAGGAAATTTCGAATATTGCCCAGTCCGCTGAAGGAGCTGTCGATCTAATCACCAATGAACGCACTATCGACACAACGGTTATTGTTGACGATGGACAAATTCTTGTGCTGGGCGGGTTACTCGAGGATCAGTTGCGCGAAAGCGAACAACGCGTACCCATTCTTTCCAGCATTCCGTTCGTTGGCGCACTTTTCAGAACCCGCAAGACCGACAAGGTCAAAACCAACCTGATGATATTCATCCGTACCAAGATCTTGCGTAACAGCGTCCAGACGGCCCTGGAAACCAATGCAAAATACAATTACATTCGCAGCGTCCAGCGAGGCGGTGCCGCCGCAGGCCGCAATGGCGGTGTCGCCATAATGCCAGGCACCGCGCGACCGTCGCTGCCACCGCTGGAGGAACTCCTGAAGGGACCGTCAATCGATGACACAACCCTGGACTTGACCCAAAAATGACCGCGGGCGATACCTCGGCGACGATGGATGGCAATCTGGAAATTGTCCTCGAAAGCGACCCGGTGCCATTGGATAGTTCCCCGGCCATTGTGCTTGATAGCGACCCGGTGCCGGAGGCGAGTCCGGAACTGCCCGAAAGGCGGGCCTTGCCGTTTTCATTTGCGAAACGCCACGGCATATTGATTCGCCAGTTTGATGCCGGAGTTGGCGACACGGTCTACAGAAGCGGAGTCGCACCGCTCATTCTTGCCGAAGCGCGGCGCTTCGCCGGGATACCGCTGAAGTTGACATCGGTCTCCGCAGAAGAATTCGATCGGCTGCTGCAACAGACTTACGAACAAGGCAGCCACAAGGCCATTCAAATGGTTGGCGATCTCGACGACAGCACCGATTTATTGCAAGTCGCCCAGGAACTGCCGGAACCCTCTGATTTGCTCGAAAGCGACGACGATGCCCCGATAATTCGCTTCATCAATGCCGTTCTCACCGAGGCGATCAAGGACAATGCCTCGGATGTGCACATTGAGCCCTACGAAAACCGCCTCGCGGTCCGCTTTCGCGTCGACGGCGTTTTGAAGGAGGTGTTGCAAACTCGGCGCGCGCTGGCGCCACTGGTCGTGTCACGCGTGAAGGTCATGTCGAAACTTGATATCGCTGAGAAGCGCCTGCCGCAGGACGGTCGTATTTCCTTGAAAATCGCGGGACGAGCGGTGGATGTTCGTGTGTCGACGATTCCCTCGGGACATGGTGAGCGCGTGGTATTGCGCTTGCTCGACAAACAGGCCGGTCGGCTGAATCTTGGCTCGCTGGGCATGGAAGAAAAATCTCAGTCAGTCATGGACGATCTGATTCACAAACCCCATGGCATTATCCTGGTCACCGGCCCGACGGGTTCGGGAAAGACCACCACACTTTATGCGGCGCTCGAGCGCATCAATGACCTGACCCGCAACATCATGACGGTTGAAGATCCCATCGAATATTTTGTCGACGGGATAGGCCAGACACAGGTCAATACGAAAGTATCCATGACGTTCGCCAAAGGGTTGCGTGCCATCCTGAGGCAGGATCCGGACGTAGTGATGATTGGTGAAATCCGGGATCTTGAAACGGCAGAGATTGCCGTCCAGGCGAGCCTCACCGGTCACCTGGTTCTGTCAACCCTGCACACCAATACGGCGGTTGGCGCCGTGACACGATTGCGAGACATGGGTGTTGAACCCTTCTTGCTTGCATCAAGCCTGATTGGTGTCCTTGCACAAAGGCTCGTGCGCGTGCTCGACCCGGCGACACGAGTGCCCTACACCGCCAGCGAATATGAATGCCGCGCGCTGCAGGTTGACCCCGCCAGCCCGCCAACCCTTTATCGGCCAGGAGACGTTGACGACGGCGGCTTCCGTGGTCGTACCGGGATTTACGAACTCATTCCGATCGATGATGCCATGCGTGCCATGATTCACGATGGCGTTAGCGAGCAGGAACTCGAAAAACACGCCCGCACTTTGAGCCAAAGTATCCGTGCTGATGGACGCCGACGAGTTCTCGATGGGACCACAACATTGGAAGAAGTGTTGCGCGTCTCGCGAGCCGACTAGCGCAATCGAATTCTGACTGAGAATCATTTATGGGTGCTTTCGAATACGTCGCTATTAACAAGTCCGGTAAAGAATCAAAGGGACTGATTGAAGGCGACACGCCCAGGCACGTGCGTCAACTTCTCCGTGAACGCCAGCTCTTGCCCGTCCAGGTCTCAGAGGTTGCGCGCAAGGAAGCGAAAGGACAACGCAATTTCAGCATGCGGCGTGGCCTGTCGGCCAACGAACTTGCACTACTGACCCGACAACTCGCCACGCTTGCGCAAGCCGGCCTGCCGCTGGAGGAAGCGCTGCTGGCAGTGAGTCAGCAAAACGATAATCCGCGTGCCAAGAGTATCTTACTCGGGGTGCGCTCGCGGGTCATGGAGGGACATTCTCTCGCCGACGGACTGGCTGATTTTCCACAAGCATTTCCAGAACTGTACCGAGCCACTGTTTCAGCCGGTGAACAATCCGGTCATCTCGACCGGGTTCTGGAACGGCTGGCGGAGTTCACGGAATCAAGGCAAATCCTGCAACAGCAAGTTCGCAATGCAATGATCTATCCTATCGCGCTGGTCGTCACCGCGATCGGCATCATTAGTTTCATGCTTTCGTATGTCGTACCCAAAGTTGTTTACGTGTTCGAGAATTACGGCCAGGAACTGCCGCTTCTGACTCGCATAATGATTGCTTCCAGCGATTTTTTGCGGGATTACTGGCTGCTTCTAATTATCGCCATTGTTGCCATCGTGGTCGGTCTGCGGCGTCTGCTTCGAGAAGAAGGACCGAAGCGAAAATATCACCGTTTGTTACTGCGCATTCCGATCGTACGAACGTTGACGCGCGGAATTAACACGGCTCGATTTACGCAGACCCTGAGCATACTGGCTGGCAGCGGTGTCCCCATTCTCGATTCGTTGCGAATTGCTGCGCAGGTTGTCGTCAATGTTCCGATGCGAGAGGCTGTCGAAGAAGCCTCGTTACGAATTCGCGAGGGGGCCATGATTAGCAAATCTCTGGCGGCAAGCAAGTTATTCCCGCCCATGACCACGCATCTGATTGCCAGCGGTGAAGCAAGCGGCCGGCTTCAGGACATGCTGTCGCGGGCTGCCAGCAATCAGGAACGCGAAGTGGATGGATTGATATCCACGTTGCTGGGGATCATGCAACCATTGCTCGTTATTATCATGGCCATCATTGTGCTGCTTATCGTACTTGCCATCTTGATGCCGATATTTGAAATCAATAACCTGATTCGCTAAGTTACACTCTGAAAAAGTGCGAACCGGTATCTTGCATACTCTGAATTTTCCGCGTATACCTTTGAAAAATCGGTTCAGGATGACGCCGTTTCCGTAAAGTTTCGAGCGATGATTTGTGGAGGTTTGGGTATGCCATCTCATATTGATGACAACGAGAGCGATAGAAATAGCGATAACGATGTCGAAAATGCCGACGAATTCGATGCGGACGCAGCGGAAGCAACCGTAGTAATGTCGGAAGACAGCTTCGACGATGCGGCCGTTTCCATGGAAGTGAATGTCGAAAGCCTCGTTAAAGAGCTCGACCGGTCTTCTGCCGATGATGCCGCCAGAAAAAAGGAGGTTCGACGCAAGCTTGAAGAAGTGGCGGAAGAAAAGAGCTTTGAGGACACCTACGCCATAGAATTCGATCAGGATTAGCTGGGCGCAACCACCCCGAATAAGAGCCTCACTTCAACGAAAATCACGTGAGTGCAACAGCAACTCACCCAGCATTTCGCTGTGATCGAGCAGTCGCCGCGCAATCACATGTATGACTTTTCCCTCGGCCTGCAATTCACCCTCAACGCCCATCAGACGAGCATTCAGCAACACATTGCGTTGCTCCTCTGCTATTTTTTTCCAGACAATCAGATTGGTGTAACCGGACTCATCCTCAAGCGTCACGAAGGTCACACCACTCGCCGTTCCCGGTCGTTGTTTGGTAATAACAATGCCCGCCACCTTGACACGAGACCCTGTCGGGAGTCGTTTAAGTGCTCCCGAGGTGATGTAGTCGTGTGCGAGCAGTTGCGGACGAACCAGCGCCAACGGATGCCGTTCCAGTGTCAGCCCAAGGGCCTTGTAGTCAGCGACAATGTCCTGACCTTCGGTCGGACGCCTGAGCATCGGGGCCGGCTCATAACGATCCATAGCCGGAAACAACCGGGTCGGTTTTTCGACCCCGGCGACCGACCAACGTGCTTTGTGCCGATGCCCCGTCAGCGCGGACAACGCTCCACTGGCAGCAAGCACGTTGAGGTCCCGGCGCTCCAGTTGAGCCCGCTCAAGCAAGTCCTGCACGCTGTCATACGGGTTCTCACCACGCTGCTTTCGAATCTCCCGACCGACCGACTCCGACAGGCCTTTGATTTGTCGCAAACCAAGACGTAACGCTGGCGGCCCGTTTCCGCCGAGTTCAAGGCTGGAATCCCAGTCGCTGTCATTGACACCCACCGCCCGCACCTCCGTTCCATGCCGGCGTACATCCTGGGTCAGCTGCGAGGCCGAATAAAAGCCCATTGGCTGGCTGTTGAGCAGTGCGCAGGTATAAGCGGCCGGTTCGTGGCATTTCAACCAACAGGAGACATAGACCAGCAATGCAAAACTCGCGGCATGTGACTCGGGAAATCCGTATTCGCCAAATCCCTTTATCTGTTTAAAAATCTGCTGCGCGAAGTCGGTCGAATAACCACGCTCGCGCATCCCTCGAACCAATTTGTCTTCAAACGGCTCCAGCCCGCCGCGACGTTTCCAGGCGGCCATCGCCCGGCGTAACTGATCGGCTTCGCCCGGCGTAAAACCGGCCGCCACCACCGCCAGTTGCATTACCTGCTCCTGGAAAATGGGAATCCCAAGCGTGCGCTGCAATACCGCCCGTACATCATCGCTGGGATAATCCACCGCTTCTTCACCATTACGGCGACGCAGGTAGGGATGAACCATGTCTCCCTGAATGGGCCCGGGCCGGATGATGGCAACTTCGATAACAAGATCGTAATAACAGCGCGGTTTGAGTCGCGGCAACATGGCCATTTGTGCGCGTGACTCGATCTGGAACACACCCATAGTATCGCCGTCGCAAATCATGTCATACACGCGTGAATCCTCGGCGGGCACCGTCGCCAGTGTGTATTTCCGACCGCTGTAGGCCTCGATCAGGTCAAAACTTCGCCGTATCGCGGTCAACATGCCAAGACCCAGCACATCCACTTTAAGCAGGCCAAGATCTTCAAGATCATTCTTCTCCCACTGAATGACCGTACGATCTACCATGGACGCGTTTTCAACCGGCACCAATTCCGCCAACGGCCCGTTCGCAATAACGAAACCACCCACATGCTGAGACAGATGCCGTGGAAAGCCAATGAGTTGCCGCACCACCCACAACAGGCGCCTGATGACCGGACTGTCAGGATCAAGGCCCGCCTCCAGGACGCGTGAATCATCCACCTCACCGCCATCCCACCATTGCATCGAACGCGCGAGTCGATCCACTTGCAAGCCACTCAGGCCGAGCGCCTTGCCCACATCCCGCAATGCACTGCGAGCTCGATAGGTAATGACCGTTGCCGCCAGCGCAGCACGGTCACGCCCGTACTTCCGATAAATATATTGAATCACTTCTTCCCGCCGTTCGTGTTCGAAATCCACATCGATATCCGGCGGCTCATTGCGTTCTTTCGAAATAAAACGCTCGACCAGGGTGGCCATACGGGCCGGGTCCACCTCGGTGATACCGAGACAGAAACAGACGGCCGAGTTGGCGGCAGAACCTCGTCCCTGGCACAGAATGCCCTCACCCCGGGCGAAGCGGACGATGTCGTATACAGTCAAAAAGAAGGCTTCGTACTGCAGTTCCTGAATCAAGGTGAGTTCGTGTTCAACCAATTGGCTGACTTTCTTCGACACTCCCTCCGGCCAGCGGTCACGCATTCCCTGCTCGCTTAACTTCCTGAGCCAGGTCGTCGCGGTCTCTCCGCTGGGCACCAGTTCGTGAGGATGCTCATAGTGCAGCTCATCCAGTGAGAACGTTATCTGTGCCGCGATCCGGAGCGTTTCCTGCAGCAACGCGGGTGGGTAAATCGAGGCAATGACCTCACGTGAACGCAGATAGCGCTCACCGTTTGGATACAGGGAAAAACCCGCCTGATCCAGGGTCAGGCCCTCACGTATCGC
>CAYUOY010000196.1:0-6659 GCA_964446495.1 uncultured Woeseiaceae bacterium
TGCGTCGATTTAAGTCAACGCAGCAAGCCCAGCGATTCCTGACAGTGCATGCTGCTGTTTACAATTTGTTCAATCTTGGCCGTCACCTTGTTTCAGCCGAGAACTATCGGTTTTTCCGATCGCGTGCATTTTCGTCCTGGACTTGCGCTACAGCATGAAAAGCGATTTGTGGTCGAATTGACCACGGCTGGGTGATTAACTTGTCAATACCGCCGCGAGGACTTATTCGAAAGACGCAGCCTCAGCGAACCTGGCATTGTGATTTAGCTGGCCAATAAAAGTATGGACATCGGATATAGTCGATAACCAATGATCCTCCACCCTGAGCTCATCTTGATTTTGCTTCCCGAAAATAACCACTTCATCACCAGATGCGATATTTTTCCGCCCATCTGTTATATCAACCATAGTGGTATTCATCGACATATTACCGACCGTTGAGTACCTTTTTCCGCCGATTAGTACTTCAACTAAATCTCGAGGAATTCCATTGACTTTTCCAATGGGAATATTTGCCAGATAGCTGTCTCGTTGTAGCGTGTAATTGCTGCCATACCCCACAGAACTCCCCTTGGGATAAAAGACTATTTGCCCAACTCTTGAATAGACTGACATCAATTGTTGTAGTGCCTCCGGGGCTTCTTTTTCCAGTTTTTCTCCAAAAACCAGGGAGCCCACACGAACCATATCCAGGTGCGCCTCTGGTAAACGCAAAGTAGTGGACGTATTGGCAACATGCAGCAGAATATTGCGACGGTTCAGGCTTGCGTTTTCAATGATCCAATTGGCTTGTTCTTCGAAGACAGCAAGAGCGGAGCGTGTCTCATCAAGATCGATTGCATCAGCATTTGGGAAATGAGTCATTATGCCCGCGACTTGTATATTCTTGAGCTTCAGCAGTGAAAGTATCTGGTTTCTAATGTCCGGAACGCTCATATCAAAACCGTTTCTAGACATCCCGCCCGAATTTAAATTCAAGTGAATCTTGATGTTACGCCCCTGTTCCGCTCCGAGTTTTGAAAGAAGCCTGGCCATCTGTAAATTTCCGACCATCTCTTCAACCTCACCATACAGATCCGGCCTGGAATGCACTGCCAGGAGCTCCCTGTTGCTAGCTAGCCGCAATCGCACGATTGGGATACCTAAATTCATTTCGTTCATTACTTTTAGTGAATGATTTTCGGTAATCCCGAAATAGTCCGCCCCGGCCATTTCAGCGACATTTCCGAGCATTTCCAGCCCATGTCCATAAGCATCGGATTTTACGACGACCATCAATTTCGTTGCATCATTCAGAATCTCTGTCTTTACAATGCGTATGTTGTCATAAAAGGCTCTTTGGCTAATTTCAATGTAGGTATCAGGTCTTTGTTCTGTCGCGGTCTGGTGCTTGTTCCAGTCAGCAATGTGGTTTAAGAGCGACTCAGAATAATCTCCTGCTACTACATGAACCTGAGCGTTCGATGGATCACTTACGCCTGCCATTGCAATTAGCGGGGCCATAAAAATTAGAAAGAAGCTGCTTAATTTTTTAACTTGAGATTTCATCTGATATAGGCCCCCATTTTTGAGAAATCACCCGATTAGCCGCGATAGTGCCGGAACCAGAGTCTACAGCTGCGCGGTCCGCCAAGTCGAGATTTCGCCTAAGCATGACGAGGCATATAACCCCCAAAAAGTAGCCCCGAAAAACCGAACAGCGCTACTAAAACTGATAGTTGTACTCTATGCGATGCGTGCCATCACTGACGTCGGTATATTCTGACCAGTTAGCCCAATAACGAACATTTGAGCGCGCTGAGAGCGTGTAGGACATGGCAGCTTCATGTGTCAAAACACTGGAATGGCCCTCAAAACCACGATCCATATAATGGTCGGAACCGGCCAGGCCTACGGACCAGAAAGGATTATAGTTCAGCCAAATTTTCTCGTTCACCCTGTATTTCCCAAACATCCCCACTGTGGCAAATGCACCTGGAAATGAGAATCCACTGTCTATGGTTCCGTCATCCTCGAGCGCATCCTTGGCGAAGGCAAGACCCAAACCGACCAGTGGATAGATGTTGAAATTCCCCCACTTTGGCAAACCCTGCAACAAGCCGTAACTCAAAGCACCTGTGTCGCTGTTCTGGTTGTAGCTGACTTCTATTTGCGAACCACGCCCGTTGGATTTCTTGACAGCGAAGCGACGGTAACGAAGAGAATCCACAGAATTACTGCGCACATACGGACCGTCCCAACCTACGGTCTCTCCGCCGATCCCTCTTATTTCGACGACATGCATTAAATTTATGTCGGCACCCGCACCTTTACTCTCCAGACCCATCTTGATGTTGAAGCCCTTGTTGGTAATACCCAACCCGGCACGGGTATAAACAGCGAGAGGATCTGACATGTCCTTTGTTTCTTCTGTATCACTGTCTTGCGCCATAATCGGTGGGGTAATCGCGAGCAGCATCACAACAGGCAATATTGTCCTTGTCATTGTTCCAATCTCCAGAATGCAAATGAAAATCGGCCACTCACCATCAACGGCGAGCGGCCGATCCAATTAGCACTCTTGTAAATGCGATGCACCGGTCAGCGCAGGTCCTCGCAAAACAAGCCCAAAGTCCTTGTTAGTTGTCCCAATTGGCTTCAAAGGACTCATATTCATGAGTGCGCTTCATGACTTCCTCAACATCGAACGGAACGTCGCGCTTGCTAAATCGAGGCTTCGAAGCCTTGATGGTTTCCGGTCGTGCGTTGACAACACCAGTGAACGGAAGACCTTTGGCCTCTTCAGCATGAGGATATTTTTCTATCCAGATCTCATGACGCGCTTTCATGGTGCTAAACATCCCCTTGGTAGGGAACATGGGGAGCATCATGCCTTGTACTTCGCGCGGGTCATTGTAGAGGTCATAGAAATTTGCACCACTGAGTCCCGGCAGCTCGCCCACCCAATGCCGCTTGAATCGGCCTTTGACCGTTGCAGCATAGACACTCCCGGTGTAAACGTGAACATAGTCACGTCGACTGTGGGAGTCACCATTCAGAAACACGGCTGTTTGATCTATGCCATCAATGATGCGGTCGGTTGGAATATGTTTGGTCGCACCACCAAGACGCGCGAACGTGGTAAACAAGTCAGTGATATGAATGATGTCACCAACAGTTTGACCCGGTTCGATCACCCCTGGCCATCGGGCCATGGCAGAAACCCGGATACCACCTTCTGTATAATCGCCTTTACCACCGCGGTACAGTGTTTCAACCATACCCGGAGGACCGTTATGGGTCATCGGGCCGTTGTCAGCCATAAAAACAACCAGGGTGTTTTCGGCGATGCCCAGCTCTTGCAGCCGATCCATCAGCTTGCCTATAAAAGGATCGAGCCTTGCAAGCCCTTCCTGAAGAAATCCACGTGATAGCGTTTTTGTCTCCGGGAAGGGTGAAAAGGCAATCAGGCTCGGCCAGTAGGAAACATAGAATGGCTTGTCTCCGGCAGCATTTTTTTCAATAAAGGCCATGGTCCTTGATTCTTCCTGTCTCATCGCCTCATACCAGTTCTCACGGTCTGTTGGCGGAAGAAACTCTCTGACGTCGCCACCCTTTGTTCCCTCCAGGTGCCATATCAAACCCTTGACGCGCCAGCCTGTGTCCATCTCATAGGGATCCGCTTCAGGGAACGACTCCGGGTACATAGCTGTGGGTGCAATGGCACCCACAGCTTCAGACACAGGAAGGTACATGCTTGTAGCCTGGTTGTAAGGAGTCCACAAGGCTTCATCGAATCCCTGATTGGTAGCGTAACTTTCTTCGACATCACCCAGGTGCCATTTACCATAGAACGCGGTTGCGTAACCGGCGTCACTCAGTACCTCGCCCATGGTGACTTCATCGTCCGCCAGTCCGCCGTTCTCGTACGGGAAGCTTACGTTGTACATGCCGTTCCTGATCGGATGGCGACCCGTCATTGCGGCTGCCCGGCTCTGGGTACACGACGGCTCGGTGTACATTCGCATGAAGTTGATGCCTTCAGCCGCCAACTGATTGAGGTTAGGGGTTGTAAAACCACGAACCTGTTGAATTGCAGGAATACCGATTTCGCCAACGGCTGTATCATCGATCATGATATGGATGATATTGGGTGGCTTGCCATATTTTTTCTTTAACGCGTCGAGCTTCGCATCCAGCTCTTTGTCCTCGGCTGCCCAGTCATCACCGTTCTGTGCCCTAAGCACATAGAACTCGGCATCGTGAACGATGTCGGCAGCAATAGTCAGGTTGGCCCAAACAAGGCCGAGCAGACCAATGCTCAATATTGTCTTAAGTTTCATTCGAGTCTCTCCTCTGTTCCTGTTTTATTTCAATAATTTCTGGTGGTCGTACATTCTTTAGCGCATCACGCAACAGCTTGTGGCAAGTCGCTGATAATGACGACGAGCGACTGCCCGCAATTTCCTGCAACATTGCAAACTCATGTGCCGTCACAAAAGTCACCACCCGCTTTGTCCGGGCGATGTCCTGGCTCAGTTTCGGGCGACCTTTTCCACGGGCCGGCGAATCGCTTGTAAGTTGTGTTGTTGTCACGTTACGTACCGAGTACTTGTCCGTTCGATCAATTTTTCAGGGCCGACTATATTTGTATTTGCCGGTAAAATAGACAATTATGCCGTCACGCAACATCACAAAACGGCCAAAACCAGAGAAACGAATGACCGACACGCACCTGACCGTCACTGCCCCTGGCAGGATGCAAGGCCAGTCCCATAACGCCAATTACATCGGCCAGCTCACGGGTTGGGATCTCGGGTTCTGCCAGCTGGAACCGGGGCCGCAGCATGTTGGTGTCAGACTGGCGGTCGGCAGACGAATGAGCCTGATGCACGTACATGTCAACAAGAGATCTCATCAACTTGGTAATCCGCCCTCTGACAAATTGACGTTTGGCCTGCCAGTAAAGGGAATGCTGGACTGGCTTGGCCGGCCGGTTGAGAATCCGAGTATCCTGCCTTTCAACAGCGCAGCGGGTATCGATGGCGTATCTGACGGCAGTTTTGATGCGTTCACGATTTCACTTGATAAAGAGTTTTTGAGCGAGGTGTCGGATACGTATCAGTTGCCAGTACCCGATTACCTCCTGGCGCCCCAGTCCAGAGAGGTCATCCGACCATCGGAATCAGTACCCATAATTGCCGATACGCTTGCTTGCCTGATAGCTGATGACACGATGGTACTTGGCAAGGAACAGGAAGAGACGATTGCCGTTGAACTACTCGAGGCCGCCCTGGCGAAATACCAAATCGAGGACAAGAGTACACCCGCGACTCGCAAAAGAGCACTAATGGCGGCGCTGGACTTTATCGAGCAACATCAATCTGACGCTATTACTGTCGGAGATATTTGCAGGGCAACCGGATCGGTCGAACGGACGTTGCGCCGTGCTTTCCTGGAACGTTTCGGCATCGCACCAAAGTCCTATCTGCAGTGCCTTCGACTGTCCCGGGCGCGAGATCAGTTGTCGACTTTGTCGACGGACAACAGGATTGCGGATGTCGCCAACAACCTCGACTTCTGGCACATGGGCAATTTCGCGCGCGATTACCGGAGACTGTTCGGTGAGCTTCCTTCGGAAACCTGGCGACGGCGATCTGGGGCGGCCGACCATTCCTCTACCACTGGACCGTGACTCGTCGCACCGTCAGATTGTAGTATCTGTGGAAACCAAACATCTTGCGAGTGTAGTTCAACGGTAGAACATCAGCTTCCCAGGTACTGACAATTTAACTTCATCGGATAAACTAACTGAGCAAACTTTGTTCAGGCCACTGCCGCTTTCCATTCCTTGAACGCACTGACCCTAAGATTTCGGCGCTGTCGAGATAGTCCAATCACCTCAGCTTCTTGTCATTTTCACGCAATTGTCTGCGATGCTATTAATGGCAGGGTCAAACCCAGTCGATTTGATTATGCATGACCCTAGTACGAGAGCGGCTGCTTTCAAAATGGAATTCAGGACACCCATCAATTTCAGCGTGAACAAGCATTGGTCAGGAGGAAAACAGAATTCGATCGATGAGTCGTCTCGATGCACGATTCACGAATTCCTGACGGATTTTAGTAGACCACTTCAGGAGTACGCGGACCGAGTCTGACGGGCAACTTACTCTTACCAGAAAGCAGGATGGCATCGATTGCCCAACATCCTAGCCGGCCTTATTTTGTTGTGGATGGCAGTACCTCCAACAAATTTTCCGCTGCCTCGGAAGCAGTTATCTGGGTCTAAGTGACTAGAACTAGGTTCCGTCAGTGAGTGACCCAAGCTTTCGAAATCTCTTTTGTTGGGACAACCATATAAATGCGGGTACTTTTGCGGGTATCTTCGATGACCTTCCTGACGATATAGACAATAAAACAAACGGTTACCACTCAACTGGTGATTATGAGCGATAAGCATCCGGCCCTCCCCGATAGCGGCAAGTCTGAGCGATTGCAGTTAGGTTTTGTCACTAAGTGGCCTGGGAATCAAGAAACACTCGATTTGCGCAGATTCTGGTCCAATTGCTACCCATAGCGCTACCCAAACAATAAAGGGTCACACCGAATACAGCATAACTCCTTGTTTTATATGGCGCGCCCGGAGAGATTCGAACTCCCGACCACCTGGTTCGAAG
>CAYUOY010000197.1:0-6470 GCA_964446495.1 uncultured Woeseiaceae bacterium
CCTGAATGATCGTGACCGGGGATGGTACATCCGAGGGCGATGTCGCACGTCGGCGCGAACCCGTGATAATTATCTCGTCAACAGTCTCTTCGTCACTACCCGATTGGGCCTTCGCTAACTCCGGGACGCCAGATACAAGCAGCCCCAGAGCAAGACATGATGCGGTCAGTGATTGTAAGTATCGGTGTTTAAAATGAAGCATATATCTTCCTCCGAAGAATAGCGGGCTGTGATTTTATGAGACGTGCGCGCTGACCCATCAATATACTCAATAGATACCGTCTGAACCATTACGAATATCCCAGTGACTATTAAGTTTTACTTATCAACTCTTTTTTCCAAACCTTCGGGCGATGTCTAAAGAAGAACTTAATAGCCTCCAAAATAATCCTATTGGTTTTTATAACGCCGCTGCTATATAAATTGCGGTACAGCTTGTTAGTCGTTGTTTTGCGCCCCTGTAGCGGGCATACAATCGCACGATGCGATTGCGACCGGGTGCGCACAAATCTTCTTAAGCTTGTTTAACCGACCTTATGATGTTGTCGGACATCGGCTACCTTGTGGCCGTTGAATCTAAACCGTTTATCCAGAGGTGCTCATGCATTTTTATGATTGGCTGGGGTTATCCGCATACTTTGTAGTGCTGATATATATCGGCTTTCGAAGTGCAAAAAAGGTCAAGTCAAGCGCCGACTTCGCCGTTGCTGGAAATAAGATTGTCTGGCCGGTTCTGTTCGCCACTCTATCAGCATCTTTTCTGGGCGGCGGTGCGTCATTAGGCCGTGCGGGCGAAGCATTTAGTCACGGCTATTCCTTTATGTTTGCGGCAAGTGCGTTTCCAATAGCAACCGTTCTTGTTGGGTTTTTTGTCGCACCAAGACTCAAGCGTTACCTGGGTGCCCAGACTGTCGGCGATGTCATGGAACACCACTTTGGCTCTACCGCGCGACTCATTACCGGCCTGTTTTCGCTCATATATTGTACGGGCATTCTTGGCGCCCAGGCTCTGGCCATTGGCACCGTATTCCATTCTATTGTCGGCATAGATTTGTCGACCGGAATCATGCTGGGAATGGCCGTGGTCCTGATTTATTCGACGGCCGGCGGGATGTGGGCTGTTATCCAGACCGACGTCATTCAATTTGTGATGCTGGCCATATTCATGCCGTTAACCATGATCATTGCTCTGACCCAGTTAGGTGGCGCTGACGGTTTTATCGACCAACTTCCGGATAAGCACTTCACTATCCTGGGAGATTACAGTGTTGCGACGTTTATCAGTGTTTTCATCGCCTTCCTGCTTGGCGAGACGCTGGTGCCACCTTATACACAACGGGCCCTGGCCGCTCCCGACGCACGCAATGCGAAGATCGGCTATACAATTTCGGGTCTTTTCGGATTTCTGTTTTACTTCGTGACTTCTACTATTGGTTTACTGGCATTTGTTATGTATCCCGATTTAGGCACCGATCAGGCTTTGCCGACATTGATTCGCCACGCATTGCCAATCGGTATCGTTGGCCTGGTATTGGCCTCGCTTCTGGCCGTCGTTATGTCCACGGCCGATTCGTTTTTGAACTCCGCGTCCGTCATTTTCGTGAAGGATATCTACTTGCCTTTTCTGAATCCTGCTGCCAGCGAGAAAAAGCGCCTGCGGGTTGAACGTATTTTGAATCTGGCAATAGGGACAGGTGCAGTGATATTTGCGCTTTACGCGAACTCCATCATTGATGCCCTTTTGATGACCTATACGCTTTGGGCGCCCGTCATCCTGATTCCTTTTGTGGCTGGCGTTATGCTCGATATAAAAAATCCCAAGGCCGGATTGTCCGCGATGATTTGTGGCGCATTGATTACTGTTTTCTGGCAATGGAGTCCTTTTGATCTGCCGACGTCGACCGGTATCTCGGCGTTGATTGCAGGCGTTGCTACTAACTTGAGCGTATTTATTCTGGTGCACAAAATGACCGGGAATGTTGATCCGCTTGGCGCTTCTTCTAGCGCGGAAACGGGAGAGTAGTTTATGCATTGGTTTGATTTTTTGGCGTACAGCATCACTGGCGTTTGTTTAGTGGCTGCCGTTTTTGTAGGTGTGAGTGCTTACAAATTCTACAAGAATAACTAACCGGTATGAGACCGAAAAGACGTTAACGATGCAGACCATACGGACAGAAAACACCTGGCAACCAGGGCCTTTTCTCTCGGGCAATGACTGACTTTGATGCGGCGATAATTGGCGGTGGTGTTCTCGGTTCATCAGTCGCTTACGGCTTGGTCAAGAGAAACAAGAAGGTGCTTGTTCTCGATGGCAGTGATAACGCTCTGCGTGCCTCCAGGGGCAATTTCGGTCTGGTGTGGCTGCAATGCAAAGGATTTGGATTTCCCCAATACGCCGAACTAAGCTACGCAGCGTGTGAAGCCTGGAAGCCGTTTGCCAACGATCTGAAATACGAAACCGGGATTGATGTTGACTATAGAAACGAGGGTGGCCTGGTCGTCTGTTTTTCCGAACAGGAATTAGCGAAGCGGGAGGCAGAGTATGGCGCTTTAATAAGCGAGTCTGCTTTCTTGACTGAGAATTTTCAATTTACGGTACTGGATAACCCTGAACTCAGAAAAATTCTTCCACCTATCGGGCCAACAATCCCCGGCGCCATGTTTTCTGAGCACGATGGTCATTGTAATCCTCTGCTCTTACTGTACGCACTGCACAAAGCCATCGTGGAACAGGGTGGCGAAATGAGGTCGAATTGCCAGGTGGAATCGATCAGGCATTCTCAGGGAGGCTTTTTGATCGGAACCGCCGATGGGCAGGAGTACGCCGCCGCAACGACAATAATTACTGCCGGCCTGGGCGCCACCAGCCTGGCTCCAATGGTGGGCCTCAATGCACCTCTTGAACCGAAGCGCGGGCAGTTGTTAGTCACCGAGCGACTTGAACCTTTTATCGATTTGCCAACACTCTATGCTCGGCAGACTGCCGAGGGTACGGTAATGCTGGGCGGCTCCAGTGAATCAGTTGGGTACGATGAAAGCACCTCCATGGAGGTTTTGTGCAAAATTGCACAGCAGGGTGTACAAACATTTCCTCAGCTGGAAGCGGCCAAGGTAGTCAGGGCCTGGGGAGCGCTGCGCATTATGACACCGGATGGCTGGCCCATATACCAGCAATCTGAGGCCTGTCCCGGTTCCTTTTTACTCAGTTGTCACAGCGGCATCACGCTGGCGTCATTACACGCTACAGAATTGGCCGATGCACTGGTTGAGGGACGAATTCCGGCCAGACTGGAATGCTTCTCGGGAGATCGATTCGATGCTTGATGTCTTGTCCGTCAATCAGCCAATGGTCACGGTCACGATCTGTGGAGAACAGGTTGAGGTGCCCGAGAATATATCGGTTGCAGCGGCTTTCTTATTGCACAGTCAGGATAGTTATTTCCGGACCTCGCAGGTTACCGGCGAGAGGCGTGCCGCGTTGTGCATGATGGGAGTTTGCTTTGAGTGTCTGCTTGAAATCGATAATGTGAGCCAGGTTCAGAGTTGTCTTGTGCGGGTTGAAGAGGGGATGCAGATTAACCGTCAAGCGGGGTTGAAAGCGCTGTGATTGATAGCCACTACCCGGTAGTAATCGTCGGAGCTGGCCCGGCTGGGATGGCAGCGGCTATTGCCGCGGCGAAATACAATATCAAAGTTGCCGTATTTGACGAGTCACCGAGTCCCGGTGGTCAGATTTATCGCAATGTATTGACGTGCTCGCTATCCGACGAGGTGATGGGCAAGGACTATCTATATGGGGCGAACCTGGTCACCACGTTTCTGCAGGCCGACGTGGACTACTTCCCCGGTTCCAGTGTGTGGAACATTGAAAAAAATGGCGCTATTGGTGTATTGAATGGCGGAACCAGTTATCTGGTCAACACCGATTGCCTGATACTGGCGACCGGGGCCATGGAACGTCCCGTACCGTTTTCGGGTTGGACCCTGCCGGGTGTAATGCACGCCGGATCTGGACAGATTATGCTCAAACAGGGAGGGCTGGCACCGCACGGGAAAATGGTTCTGGCTGGCACTGGCCCGCTGTTGTTGTTGCTGGCTTCCCAGTATTTGAAAGCGGGAAAGCGGATAGAAGCAATAATCGATACCACGGGAAAAGGTTCTCTTGTTAAAGCCTTACGGCATTTCCCGAACGCGCTTCGAGCTGCCCCCTATCTTCTCAAGGGATTGAGTTTGATGGCCTTTATTCGCCGCAGTGGCGTCAAATACTTCAGGCAGGCTGTGGCGTTAACAGCGAAGGGAAAAAATCGCGTGGAGAGCGTGTCCTTTCGGTCGAATGGCAAGGATTGTCAGATCGAGTCAGACTGGTTGTTGACCCAGTTTGGCGTTATCCCTAACTCGCCCATGACAGCGCTTGTGGGCTGTGAACAATACTGGGACAACAGTCAGTATTGTTGGAGACCCGTTGTCGATTCTCTGTTTAACAGCTCTATTAAAAACATCAAAATCATTGGTGATTTAAACGGAATTTTCGGAGCAAAAGCGGCGGAGTTAGAAGGCCAGCTGGCGGTCATTGACCTGCTCGCCCGGGAGGAAAAAATTTCGGGTCGCGAAAGATCTCGGATGGAAAGACGCTTGCGCAGAGCGTTGTCAGCCGATACGGCCATTCGACCTCTTTTGCAAGCATTCTATCCACCGTATCCGGCAAACCGTGAACGACTGTCTGCAGAAACCATAATTTGTCGTTGCGAGGAAGTAAGCGCAGGCGCGATCCGTGAAGCAGTCCGAAACGGTGTCACCGGTGTCAATCAGCTTAAAGCTTTCACTCGTTGCGGTATGGGCCCATGTCAGGGGCGCCAATGCGGACAAGCTGCATCACAACTTGTCTCGCAACTGACGGGACGAGACGTGTCCGAGGCGGGTTATTTCCGTCCTCGTTCGCCACTGAAGCCGCTGACTCTTGGCCAGATGGCATCAGCGAATGTGCCGCGAATGCTGCCCAACCAGGAAATCTCTGATTTATTCCGGACCAGGTAGATTGTGATTCAAGATGTTCAGATTCAAGGCGTGGATCGAACCTGAGCGGGACATTTTGAACCCAGAATACGAGTTCATGAATAGATCAGAATTTCCCTCGCTCGAATAATTTAGGCGTGGCCAAAGTCCGCGACCTGTGTAGTGGATGCGGTGCGGTCGGGGGGCAGTTCCCGGTGGATGGCGCCTGGCCTGAACATCACCCTGTTTAGCGCGCTTTCCGATACTTGCGTCAGAATCTCGAATGGACTCTAATCAGCACTTAGCTGGCCATCTGTATGCAAGCATCCCTGGAACCGCATGAAGTTCAGGCAAATCGAAATATTCAAGGAAGTCATGTCGACGGGAACCGTCACGGCGGCATCGGAGCGACTCAATGTGTCTGCACCGGCCATCAGCCAGATGCTGCGTGATTTCGAAGAATCAATAGCTGTTAAGTTGTTCGAACGTGTCAAGGGTCGGTTGGTGCCGACGACAGAGGCCAATCTGTTCCTGGAAGAAGTCAACCGGGTCTGGGTTGGTTTCGAGCACCTGAAGAATTTTTCTGAAGATTTGCGGGAATTCCGTTCACGGCAACTCGAGCTAGGCGTTTTTCCCGGATTATCTAAATCCTGGTTAGCGAGTATCCTCAAAGAGTTTATGGAAGTTCACCAGGGAATTACTGTCACGATCAGGGACGTAAATTCCAGTCAGGTGATTGAGAGCGCACGCTCGCGACAGATTGATTTTGGACTTTCATTAATGCCGATCGACGACCCTGCGGTGTACTGCGAGGAAATCAATACCACGCGTTCTTTTTGTATCGTTCCCAGGGAACACGCTCTGGCGAATTTCGAAGTAGTAAGCCCGAAAGACATTGCTGATTATCCCTTTATCAGCCTCAGTGATCTTGATTTCACAAAAACAAGGCTGCAAAAGCTGTTCGAAAATGCTGGTGTTGAGCCCCGCATTGTTATGCAGGTTTGTATGTCGGCAACGGCCTGTCATTTGGTATCGAATAATCTGGGCATTGCTATTGTTGACGAGAAGTCCGCCAATGACCACAACCATTTGAATATTTGCGCCATACCGCTTGAGCCCGGCATCAATTTTTCCGTCTACCTGGTAAAACCTGTGTCGGGCCGGGCTTCAGATCTGGCCGACAAATTCATGGCGCATGTATGCGACAAAATCGATTACTGAGCCGATGCCGTATCGCACAGTACCTCTTCTTTATTTAGGGAACCTATGATCAATTCTAAACTGATATCTTGTTTCAACGAATTCCTCATGTTGGGAGGAATCTATTTTGGCGGGTCGCGCGTCCAAACTCCCACACCCTATTTGCTTCTTCAGAATTAATCAGAGGTTCCTTAGAGGCTTTCCCTCACGAACTGTTGCTCAAAAGTTATACCCCAGTTTGGCATAGTAGAACCCGCCACCGAACCCGTTTGGCGAGG
>CAYUOY010000198.1:0-6467 GCA_964446495.1 uncultured Woeseiaceae bacterium
ACAGCAAAAGCGTACTCGGTTCGATGAACGAGCTGGCATTTCATTACAAGTACAATATTCTGGAAGCAGGCGGTGTACATAGTCCTGCCGTACCCGGGATCATCCGCCAGCTCAATCGTATGCCGATGCGCGCAATCAAGGAGGTGTTCCCCATCGAGGCCTTGAGGGTGATGTTTCAAACTGCAAAAACGTAAACCGTGGGTTTACATTTCCGTAATCTCATAAACAATTCGTATCATAAATTTTTGTGCACTACCGGGATGAAACTTGGCGTTCATGAGGCTTACAGGGGGAGATTTCCCCCATAACCGCAAATAATGACAAGTAAGCCGTGCGGGGCTTCTGCGGGATTCAGCTATGAATCGTTCCGCATTGTCAGGCAAATTGGGCAACGGACGTTCCAGTATTTACTATTAAATACAAATAGTTAGCGACTAAAATACTAACTACGAACCAGGCGGTCGGGAGTTCGAATCTCTCCGGGCGCGCCATACGTCTCAAGGGCTTACATCTCGGTGTGAGCCTTTTGTGGTTCTAACGTAGAGAAATCGTAGAGCCATTCTCTACAGTCGCCAACGGTTGCTCAATCCGCGAAGCCGCATCCGCTAAATGCTCGGGTGCAAGATGGGCATACCGCAACACCATCTCATACGACTTCCATCCACCGAGTTCCATCAACTCTTGTAGGCTGGTGCCATTCATGACATGCCAGCTCGCCCAGGTATGGCGCAGATCATGAAAGCGGAAATCAACAATCCCCACTTTCCGAAGCGTACAATTGTTCCGTTAATAAGGATGGTTCGATTACATCCAGACAATTGTTTATGAAAACCTCCGGGTGGGATCGTTATGCCTTGGGCAAGTCCGTCCGCAGTTTTTCCCAGAGTCCTCTTTCGCGCTGATAAGGATCAGCGGCCAGAGTCTGTTCTTCCGCGCTCATTTCAGCGAGAAATGCGTAGCCCTTAGCGCAATCGGATGTGATCTGTTTCTGATCGACCGCATGGTCCCTGTGAACAAGTTGACCAAGGTCGCTCCAGTTAAAGTCCTTCCCGTCAGCAAACTTAGATATAAGCTTGTCAGGATCGAAAGCGTCTTTTGCCTGCCATAGTTTAAGCACAACAAGCCGCTTGATGAGTTGCTGGTTAAGCGGGCGCGTTGCAAAGACACCAAGATCATAGATATCCCGCGCTTTGTCGCGCTGATAGCAAGCACGTATCTTCTCGGCAATCATCTCGGCAAGTGCAAGGCTCGTAATATTGATGGGCGTAAATTCGAGCTGCACGAAATAGCTCTGTTTGCATTGCCTTACCGATTCTGTTGGCAGTGTTGGTGTTTCTCGAAAGCTGATCTGCAATTTGATCTCACTATCACCGCCTGTATTCCATTTGTGTTTGTAGGTTGGATTGATCCCCCAGGAAAGGCCATCCTGTGTTTGGTAGTAACTTTCATCACCGATTTCAAAGGTCACGTCGTGAAATGGTTCTTCAAACGCGGCCATCATCTCCAGGATCAAATCTTCGGGGTCATGTTCTTCGATAGCCGTGAAATCCAGGTCCGTTGAAAACCGTCCCTGGCTGCCTAGATGTAATTTTCTCAGGCAGGTGCCGCCCTTGAATGCCAGCTTGTCCAGGATTCCCTTCTCTGCAAACAGTTGAAGAATATAGGTCAGGATGATTTCCTTTTCCACAATCATGATGTCGCGCAAACCGGATTGGTGAGCATAGCGTTGGACCTGCGGCTGCGTAAGCATGATTAAGATCTCCCTGGCAATGCGTGTCGTTTCCCCAGCCCAATTGCTTCGGCCAACTCGCTTGCCGAGACGTTGACGGTCAGCTTCCATTCACTTTGATAACCCATCACTTCCTTATGTGGGACTTTTGGGCCCAGAGTGGCAACGCTGCGTCTTCGCCTTGCTTCATCAAGCAGGTGCGCCCTCGTGTTTTCAGGGATTTCCCCGCCAACATAATCAACTAGCCAGCCAAATTTTCTCATCAGCGCAACAGAATTTATACGTTCCAGATAACCGGCAGCCTTCTCCCAGTCGATTTTGCGGCTAGCCCTGCCCAGAATGTATGCGGCCTCACCTATGCCGCCTGACAAGTCAGGCCGATCGATACAGTCGATTGCTGTCTTCTCGCGATCAGACATCTGGACCTCAAAGCCCAGGACATTGACCGTGCCAAAGCCGAAGAACTTGTTTTTGCTCGGATTAACGATCTTTACCTCGGTGTTGAGTACACGCCGCTCCCGAAGATGGAGTGGTGTGACTAGCCATACAACATTACGGTGCTGCGTTGTCATGCCGTAATGTGTGGCTGCTGTGCCGTATCCGATATAGTAGGGGTCAGCAATCAGGCTCGCGAGTGCGAGTACATTGCTCTCGCCCAGAGCTTCCGGGCCGTGTTCGGGTGGGATGAGAAGATATTTTCCCCAGCTCGCGCGTTCCAGCCAGCCTTTCTTTCGAAGCGAGCGTATGACGTGGTCGGCGGCTTCTGGGCTTGTGTCCAGAATGCCAATGATTTCTTGACGGGCCACTTCACGTTCATTGCTCTCGGCTAGCGCAAGTACGACACGGCTTTCCTGCAGCGACAGTGATCTTATTGTAAAATCAGACATATTTATTGCACAAAACCAAGTAAAAACCTTTGTTTCGTGAATAAGATCGCACAAGCATCGGCCTGCGTCAACATATTTATAGCACAAAACAAAGGAAACTCCTTTGTTTTGTGTATAATACATACCTGTGAGTGGCGAATTCCTAAATCACGCTGCGATTACCGGAAAAAGTACAAGGTCTCAACGAGCAAACTCGAAGACTTCATCGAGTGCATCCATCGGGTTGTTAAAGCAGCGCTCTTCATAGCGTTGTTCGAGATGGGGTTTGAGGGCTTTGAGCGTTTTTACACTCCCCGACAAGGACTGTGCCTCCGAGGCGGCTGTTTCCAGTTGCCAAAGGTGCTGGTTAAAAGCCTGTTCTGTTTTCCTGGTGCTTGGGTAATAGAATAGCTCATAAGCCATTCGGTGCAATGGCGATTCGAAGCTGTATATTTCACGTTCCTGCTGAAGTTCATCAACCTGGGCTTTCAGCGTCTTGATCAACTGCTTTTCATCCGCTTTCGACAAGGCGTTCCCATTACCTGCATGTTGCTGGTGCATTTGAATAATGGTCATGACGTCGCCCTGTTTTCGCGCATTGAGCAGCCTGGTCATGAGCCGGTGTTTTATCTCGCGCATGTCCGGGTCATGTTCACGATCCGGATGCAGTACGGCGGCGGTACTGCGAAACAGCTGCTTGAAAACGGTGTTGCTGATGGCGGGCGTTTTGTCGTCTGGTTCTTTGGAAAACGGATCATCGGTGCCGAACGGCTCAAAATCGGAATCGAAAAGTTCATCTTCCTCGTCGTTATTCCCGGGGGCGGAGTTTTCCAGTATTTCTTCCAGCAATTCCTTCCGGGCGGTATCACGGATCTTGTGGTAGGCCTCGTAAACGCGTTGCTGCTCTTGCCGCAGCTCGTCCTGAAAAAGATCACCCGTGTCCTTGTCAACATCCTCCGGCAGGGGAGGTTCAGGGCCAAGAGCCTGGTTCAGGATATTTTCAACTTCGTCGAAAACATCCGTGCGCCAGGCCTCGTCCCTGGCTTTCCGTTCTTCCTCCAGCCGCGCGTCCTCGCGTTCGATATGCATCCGTAACTGCTCTGCCATTGGTGTCGGGGAATCTTTATCCAGCTCAATCCCCAGGCGGAAGGCTTCGTAACGGGAGATATCTTCCTTAAGTTCTGAATCGAGGTGGCTGGTGTGTAGCAAGGGCTCAAGTATTTCCCGAATCCAGCCATCCAGTGTCTGCCGCTGCCATTGGGTCAGTGATTTTCGTTGTCCCAGCGTAATCAGGCATTTGAGCAGGGGGATATGCTGCTGAGCGGCTTTTTCTTCTGCCGGACGGATTTCCGTTTGTACACGCTGGATGATTTTGTCCAGGTGCTCGCGAAAACGCGCGTTTTGCTGTTTCAGCTTTTCCGCTTTTGCCCAGAGTTTCTGGAATTCTGATGGTTTTTTTCGGGTTTTCTTCCGTGCTGTAAGGCGGGTCATCGGGTTTCTCTTGGTTCTTTGGGCTGAAAATAAAGGGGGCCAGAATGCCCTGGTTACGATACTGGCGAAAAGCCAGGTCGTCTACCTGTCTTTCATAACAGGTCTTTCAGCTTCTCGTTTGCCAGGCTTCGATCCCGTAAGACACGCATGTTGTTGGTGACGTGTCGAATCGATCAAGCAGTGCTTCGTGTCTTTCCCGTATGTAGGTGTAGTAGCGATCTCGCAGCGCCTGCAACTGGTCTCCCTGCCCATCCGCATCGATTTATGGTAACAATTGGGGCATATCAATGCATAAAATCAGCAAGATAGACTGTGCTGCATTTAGCGCATCCAGGTGCTTTTTGTCAGGGTGGCTACAAGGAGGCCAGTATCTCAATCAATCGCCGCTTGGCCTTGTGCTGTTGTCTCAGGTTTAAGAGATAGGTATTCCATTCGCCAATGCGTTTTTGTTTGCGGTAAAGTGTGCGTGTTTTTTTCAGGTAGATGGTGGCCACCTTGTACGCAGCCGGTTTGACCCGTGCGATTTCCCACTCGACCACCCGTTTCCAGATGGCCAGTGCTTCATCAGGGTGTGTGGATTTTACCGCTTCGGCGACCGAGTCATCCATGTTGTGATAGCTGCGATTCTTTTTGCTCAAGTGATACCACTTCAGCACATCATCCGGCCGTTTTTCGTACATGGCGATTTGGATGAGAACACCGGTATCGGGGGAAAGATTGGTCGCTCTTTTAGACTTGGGCAGTAACAGGTCACTCGGTGGAAGCGGCCAGTTGGAGGAGGTTGCTTTGGTTTTGCGTCCTTTCATCGCTTGAAGATCAGGGCGCACCCCGGTTTCCAGGTAGGCCAGCAGCGATTCGCGCACGGCCGACCAGCATTGGAGGCGCTTGGCTGCTTTTTCCAGTTCGCAGTACAGCGCGGTGTCAGGCCGGTAAAAAAATTGCAGTGCCAGCAAAGAAGCGATATCGGCATACTGTTTTTTACGCTTGGCCAGCTCTCTCAGTTGTTCCGCCAACTGCCAGGCGATCCCCGGTAGCTCGTCGATGGTTTTTGCAAAGCCTTTAACGATCCAGTCGTGCGCTTCCTGTTTGCGGCCGGCGGTAAGGAGGGCTGACACCAGTTTGTCGTAGCAGCGGGTGATGGGAGCTTCCCGTTGTAACAGGTCAATGATGTCGGTCTGACGACCACCTTTCTCCAGCGCAGTTTGTAACCATCGTGACAGGTTCTCGCGTTGATAATGACCTGATGATGTGGCGCTATCTCCTGGCACGGGCTGCGCCTGGAGACGCTTTTCCAGTTCACCGGCAACCACCTGCCAGTCCACTTTTTTATACCCCCGCTTTTTGATGAAGTCTTCAGTGCCATCGAAAACTCCGTACTCGTCCTTCTTTTCGGCATCGATATACCACAGAAGTTGTTCGGCTGGCGGGAGCGATGAGTGAGATAGTGCCTTCAATATAATATCCAGGCATTCCGCTATGCCGGATGCGATGTCCCAATCGTCATAGTGGCTGTATTCATAACGTTGGGGTGCCAGTCGCAGAAAGGTTTCGCCCAGTTCGACGACATCGTCTGCGTAACCTGCATCGAGCAACGCGGCCATTTGTTCGGCTATATGGGCAAAGTCGCTGTCTGCGTCAAAGTTATCATAACCCTGCCAATCGGGTTCCAATGCCTCGATGTCTCTGCGGATGGCATCCCTGACCGGATTGACCTTGCCCTGCTTCAGGTTGGTGCGGTTGGCCAGGTCTTCATGAATCCGTGGATATGCTTGTGCGATCTCCAGGATGAGCTCGACGAGTGCTTTTTTGGACTGTTTTTCGAGCCAGCTGCGTACGGATGGTTGCCGGTTGGAACGTTGTTTGGGTACGCGTTTTAAAGCTGACAATTTCTTTCGTGTCATGGATTGTTACCTGGAGATCTGGAACTGCACGGCACCGTGCAATGGCGGCAGACCCTTAACACGGTACTCTCGGCACAATAGTTTTTTGGAAACAGGCTCCACCGCAGTCAGGCCAAAAAAACCGGCAAAGTGTACAAGCGTGCGGCAAGTGTAGCAGTTGCGCACCGCCTCATTCGGCGCAATGATGCTATCCGGCGGCATTTCCTGCAGCACCATGGGGAAGGCGTGTAGAAAACTGTCTTCATAAAAGGTGTGTGGCTGCCAGGTTTCTTCACCCCAGTAGCTCAGAGCAGCCTCCCGGCAGAATTTTTGAGGCAGGTTCCCTTTGGCGGTGGGTTTTTATCTCTTAGTACATTGAATATCTCAAAAACTTGGCATATATTAACAATAGCCGAGGTAATGATAAATTTTAAACTAAGCCAGAAATGTCAAAAAGAGAGAAAGTGATCGACTTTATTCGGGAGCATTCGGTCGTCAGGC
>CAYUOY010000199.1:0-6449 GCA_964446495.1 uncultured Woeseiaceae bacterium
GCAATCACACCCAGGCCCTCCAGTACCGCCGGATGCACCAGCAAATCGAAGCAGCCCAGGTAATCGTCCAGGTCAGGCTGGAAACCTGCGAATTGCACGATGTTATCGATCCCGAGCTCGGCCGACAGAGATCTCAATTCATTTTCGAGGGGTCCCTGGCCGAAAAGGACAAGTTTGAGTTGCGGATATCGTGGCTCCAGTTCAGCCAGCGCCCGCAGCAGATAGCGCTGTCCTTTGCGCTCGACGAACTGAGCCGCCGACGCGATAACGAAATCATCCGCACGCAAATGAAATCGCTGCCGAAATGCCCCGGGGCTCGTCTGGCGCAAAAACCGATCGCCATCCACCGCACTGCGAATGACGACCAGTTTGTCGGCAGACAGACCTGTTTTGGACAGGATGTCCGCTATCGTTTCCGAAATCGCAATGACCTTGCGAAACGGCCGGTACCGCAGCGCGGACAGGAATCCCGCTTCCCTCGCATCCACCCGCCGCGAAACCACGGCCGGAATTCCAGCCATCGCGGCCGCCTGTCCGCCCAGGAAGTCGCCGCCACGGCGGCTGTGGCAATGCACAATATCCGGCTGCTCCTCGACCAGTAATTGCCGCAGTCGCCAGGCGAAACGCATATCCAGATCGCCACCGCAGTTCAAACTGGTGACGGGAATGCCAAGACGCCGGGCCGCCTGTTCCACACCGCTCCCTGGAGGGCAGACCAGGCGGGTGTCGACGCCACGGTCCATCAACCCCTGGCACAGATAGAGGACCTGCTGCGGCCCGCCGTACAAGTGCCGACCCGTCTCGACGTGCAGTATTTTCATAAATTCGTTGCGGCTTTCTCTTCCCGGCATGGATTTGAGCTCGTGCAAAGGCTAGCATGGGTTGCTTGCTCAAGCCGCCGAATCTGGACATTTTGAAACCCGATCTGTTGCACCCGGAATTGATTAGAGGTTCCCTGATAATAAACTCATGAGCGCCAAGGTCACAGCCGTACACACACCGATGATGCAGCAATATTTGCGCATCAAGAAAGAATATCCGGACATGCTTCTGTTCTACCGGATGGGTGATTTCTACGAGCTCTTTTTTGACGACGCCAGGCGTGCCTCCGAGTTGCTGGACATAACCCTGACGGCACGTGGAAAAACCGGCGGCAACGCGATTCCGATGGCGGGCGTGCCCTACCACGCGGCCGAGAATTACCTGGCCAGGCTGGTCAGAAAGGGCGAGTCAATCGCTGTTTGTGAGCAGGTTGGGGACCCGGCCCTTAGCAAGGGACCCGTTGAGCGCCAGGTCATGCGAGTGGTCACGCCGGGAACGCTAACCGATGAGGCTTTGCTTTCAGACTCGCGCGATAACCTGGTGGTTGCCGTATTCGCCGATAAAGCCGCGATCGGGATTGCCTGGCTGGACCTGTCCGCGGGTCGCTTTCGCATGACCGAAGTTCAAGGTGACGATGCACTCACCGATGAGCTTGAACGCTTGCGGCCCGCCGAACTGATCGTGAGTGAGGAATACGGCGAGGGCATGTCGCACCGGCCGGAGGTGCGAGTCAGTCGGCGACCGCCGTGGCATTTCGATACGGAGAGTGCGACGCGAATGCTGTGTTCGCAATTTAAGACCCGGGATCTGGCAGGATTTGGGTGCGAGGATTTTCCGCGCGGTCTGGCCGCCGCGGGAGCGCTGTTGCAATACGTCAGCGACACGCAAAAAACGGCGTTGCCGCACCTGCATTCGATCACCGTCGAGCGTCGTGACGACGCGGTCATTATGGACGCCCAGACGAGACGCAATCTCGAACTGGAAGACAGCCTGAGCGATCAGCCACAACATACGCTTGCCGGTGCCATGGATACCTGTCAGACAACGATGGGCAGCCGTCTGATACGCCGCTGGATACAACGGCCCTTGCGCGATGTCGATACCCGATTGGGCCGCTACCAGGCCATCGAGACAATCATCAGTGATCGACTGGGTGACAACACACAGGAAACGTTGCGCGGCATCGGCGATATGGAGCGCATACTGGCCAGGGTCGCGCTACGGTCCGCGCGGCCGCGAGACCTGGCACAGCTTGGCCTCATCCTGGCCAGGTTGCCGGACATCGGAGCACTGCTTCGCGAGACGGATTCCCCACGGCTGCAGGAACTGCGAACCAAAATATCCGATCACCCGCAACAGCGGGAGTTGTTGCAAAGAGCGATTATCGACAATCCACCGATGCTCATCCGCGATGGCGGTGTCATCGCAAATGGCTACGATGACGCGCTGGACGACCTGCGTGCCATCGCCAACAATGCCGACCAGTACCTGCTGGATCTCGAAGCCCGCGAGAAGGAGCGCACCGGCATCCCGACACTGAAGCTCGGCTATAACCGCGTACACGGCTATTTTATCGAAATCAGCAAAGCGCAGGCGCACAAAGCACCAACCGAATACGTTCGACGCCAGACCTTAAAAGGCGCTGAAAGGTACATCACGCCGGAACTGAAAGAATTCGAGGACAAGGTGCTCAGCGCCCGTGAGAGAGCCCTCACACGGGAAAAGCTGCTTTACGAGGGTTTGCTCGACCAACTGCTTGAGTCCCTGCCCGGTTTACAGCAAACGGCCGCGGGTCTCGCAGAGCTTGATGTGCTGGCCTGCTTCGCCGAGCGTGCCCTCAGTCTCAATCTTTGCCGTCCCGAGCTAACGGATGAACCCTGTATTGAGATAAGAGGCGGTCGCCATATTGTCGTTGAACAAGTCATCGACGCGCCCTTCATATGCAACGATCTGTCACTGAATGATGAGCGACGATTGCTGGTTATCACAGGGCCCAACATGGGTGGCAAATCGACCTACATGCGCCAGGCGGCCTTGATCGCCGTGCTCGCGCACATCGGCAGCTTCGTACCAGCCGACAGTTTGCGCATTGGTCCGGTTGATCGCATTTTCACGCGCATTGGCGCATCCGATGATCTCGCCGGCGGTCGCTCCACGTTCATGGTCGAGATGACTGAAACCGCTACTATCCTTAACAATGCGACCGAACAAAGCCTGGTGCTCATGGATGAAATCGGCCGCGGCACCAGCACCTTCGATGGTCTCTCGCTGGCCTGGGCGGCGGCACATCACATGGCTGAAAAATTGCGTTCGTTTACGCTGTTCGCCACCCATTATTTCGAACTTACCGCGCTCGCCGAAGAAGTGGCAGACTGCAAAAACGTGCACCTCGATGCCACGGAACACAACGGGCAACTCGTTTTCCTGCATGCCGTGAAACCCGGCCCTGCCAACCAGAGCTACGGCTTGCAGGTGGCGTCACTCGCCGGTGTCCCGCCACAAGTCATTCAGCGCGCGCAGCGCTTCCTGTCGTCGCTGGAATCACAGCAAGTCGCGACGAAGGACACGATGCAGGCACAATTGCCACTCACGATGGCTGACCCTGTCGTCGAGGCCGATCCGTTGCGTGACCGTTTGCAAGAAATTGATCCGGACCAGATGTCGCCGCGGGACGCGCTGGAGGCGTTGTACCGACTAAAAGAGCTCGAAGAGTGAACACGAAATAATTTCGGGGACAGTTTAGCGCAGAAATTCACCACGCTTCAGGAATGCCGCGGTTTGGGTTGCCACGCCTTCGGAGAAAATCAGGCCGGTATGATTGGTCGCGTAGCAGATATGATCTTTCACGCCGGGTAACCGGGTTTCCGCTACGGCGACAGTGCCATCATTCTCTCCGTCAAACGTTGCAAACAGTTTGCCCAGTCCAATAGACAACGTTCCTGCGATAACACCAACATCACGTTGCTCAACGGCATTAGTTGCCCAGTTCGCCGCCGGTTGATCGATAACTCCCTGTATCAGCGCACTGCCAATGATCGACTTTCCCCAATGGTGCTCACTCAGGTGATCCGCCGCCCGCGAGCCATTCAACGGTGAGCCCAGGCAAACAACCCGGCCCGGCGGCATGTCAGCCACGCCAGCCAGTGCGCGCAATGCCACCACCCCACCCAGGCTGTGGCCGACGAGGTGCACCCTGGGAACCCCGAGTTCAATCACGAAGCGGGCCAGATTGTGCGCATTTTCGTCCAGCGTGTCGCTAACGGAGTGATAACTGAACAACTCACCCGGCAGCCCATGTTCCCGTTGCAGGAGTCGCTTGAACGGCCACATCTCGCCGCCCGGCATCCAGATGCCATGCAAGAATACGACCACTTCCTCCGTCATAGATCTTCCCGCAAGGACTGCAACGCCGCCTTGTTTGTCCAGGACCAGACTTTATCAATCGCGGCCTCGATGTTTACCCATTCATAGGCCGAGTGCTCCAACGGGTCCAGGCGGATTTCGGTGGCAGCGGCAAGGCGGTAACGATACTCGTGCTCGATGTTTGTCGTAACGCCGGGCGCATACCGATAACGCCATCGCGGATCGATTTCGAACTCGCGACACCGAAGGTTGTCCAGCCACTCACCCTCTGACGTAAAACCGGTTTCTTCGCGGAGTTCACGACGCGACGCCGCTGCCGGTTCTTCGCTTTCTTCAAGCGTACCCGTCACCGACTGCCAGAACGAAAACGGCTGCATACGCCTTAACAGCAATACCTCCGCCTGATTCGTATAGACGACAACAAGAATGGATTCTGGCCGCCGAAAGCTGGCCAAAGCGCTTTAATCCTTACGCTGTGCGCGCAATCGGATACCGGTTTCCTGCAACTGTTCGCCCGACACCTCACCCGGCGCATTGGTCAGCGGACAACTGGCGGATTGCGTCTTGGGGAACGCAATAACATCGCGAATGCTGTCTGCGCCAGCCATCAACATGACCAGTCGATCCAGACCGAATGCGATACCTCCATGCGGCGGGCAACCGTATTCCAGTGCCTTCAGCAAGAAGCCGAACTTTTCATCAGCCTCTTCTTCACTGATGTCGAGCAAATCAAAGACGGCCGCCTGCATTGTTCGGCTATGGATTCGAATCGACCCTCCACCGACCTCGGAACCGTTCAGGACCATGTCATAGGCACGCGACAGTATTGTTCCCGGCGCCTCTTTGAGTGCCTCCGGATCCTCGGTCGCTGGCGCTGTGAAGGGATGATGCAATGAAGTCCAGCGCTTGGTTTGCTTGTCTTTTTCAAACATCGGAAAGTCCACAACCCAGAGAGGTTGCCAGCCTTCGGTGACCATGCCGCGATCCTCGCCGACCTTCACACGCAATGCACCGAGTGCATCATTGACGACTCGTGCTTTGTCTGCGCCGAAGAAAATAAGATCGCCGTCTTTTGCCTCTGTTCGTTGCACGATGCTGGTGACCACATCGTCCGGCATAAACTTGAGAATGGGCGACTGCAGGCCATCACGCCCTGCCGCGACGTCATTGACTTTGATATAAGCGAGTCCTCTCGCACCGTATCGACCGACGAACGCGGTGTAGTCGTCAATTTCCTTGCGGCTGATCGCACTGCCACCCGGCACACACAATGCGGCCACCCGGCCCTCGGGATCATTTGCCGGCCCCGCAAATACCTTGAACTCAACCGACTGCATCAAGTCACCAACCTCGATCAGTTCAAGCGCAATCCTTAAGTCCGGCTTGTCCGATCCATAACGCTGCATGGCTTCTGCGTGACTCATGCGCGGGAACGGCTGCGGTAATTCAACCTCCATAACGTTCTGGAACAGCAATCGCACCAGCTCTTCCATCATGTTCATCACGGCATCTTCGTCGATAAAGCTCATTTCGATATCGAGTTGGGTGAACTCCGGCTGTCGATCCGCTCGCAAGTCTTCGTCACGGAAGCAACGTACGATCTGATAATAACGATCCAGGCCGGACATCATCAAAAGCTGCTTGAAAATTTGTGGCGACTGCGGCAGTGCGAAAAACTTTCCGGGATGCGTACGGCTTGGCACGATGTAGTCTCTTGCGCCCTCCGGAGTGGCTCGAGTCAGCATCGGCGTTTCAACGTCGATGAAACCATTGTCGTCCAGGTAGCTGCGCAACGCCTGGGTGACACGATGACGCAGACGCAGGTTTTCCAGCATGTTGTCACGCCGAAGATCGAGATACCGGTATTTGAGCCGCAGCTCTTCATTGGCGTGCTCATCGTGATGAAACGGTGGCGTCGCCGAATCATTCAGCGTCGTTAGCTCCAGCGCGAGTATCTCGACCTCGCCGGTAGCCATGTTCGGATTGACAGTGCCCTCCGGACGCGGCCTGACTTTGCCCCTGACCGCCAGCACGAATTCGCCGCGAATTCGCTCCGCCTCGGCAAACATCTCTGGCTCATCCGGGTCGAAAACGACCTGCAGCAGACCCTCGCGATCTCGCAGATCGACGAAAATCACGCCCCCGTGGTCACGGCGACGATGGACCCAGCCCGTGACGGTAATTTCCTGGCCGATGAGCGTTGCATCAACTTGTCCGCAATAGTGGCTGCGCATGGTGAAATCCGGGGTCAAAAAAAGAGGCGG
>CAYUOY010000200.1:0-6389 GCA_964446495.1 uncultured Woeseiaceae bacterium
CGCTGGTTGATTATGACCAGTTCTTCCTCGTCATCGGCATCGTCTCGGCCTTCGTCTTCACCCTCATCCTCTTCTTCCTCGAAGAGCCCAAGGGGCAAATGGCGGAAATCATGCCCGACGGTACGGTGCAGATGATCGAGGTGAAGTAGGAACAGTTTGCACCACGGAGGACACGGCGGTTCACAGGTGCGCTCAGTTGCCAGGCAGTACCAGACAGCCAATGTGTTCGACGCAAGCACCGGGCCAGGGTCCGCCTGGGCACGGCATCGTTGATCCGATCCAAGAACGGAATCGAGGGGCGGATAATGACCAATGTAGCCACTGCCGGCGATCCGTATACATTATGGTTAATTGTCTTCAACAATCCGGACGCCTGCGTTGACGGATGCGATGAGTCAGACTTGGCAATTCCGAAAGTATGCGGTTCTGTTTACAACGGATCGGGGGCAATTAGTGCTGCCAATGGATATGGAGGGGGTGTCATCAACATCAACTTCAACATGGTGGCCGGCAACATCGCAGAGGATCAATTCGTTCTTTTTGGTGATCCAAAAGGACTACTGCGTGGCAAGGGACTAAAGGCAGAAATTCACCTTGTGGTTGATCAGCACCCGCAGATTGTGCAGGGGCCCGACTCGTGGATTGCCGATTTGACGACAACAAACTTTCCGGGCGCTGGACCCGCATTCAACGTTGCTGCGGCGGTGTTTGTCGCTTGCCCGGATTCGTCGTGTCCTGACTCTGTTTAGTGAGGGTTCGATTTACCGGGCGTGACTACCAGTACGGCCAAAGCGCTTCCGTAACCTCAAAATTGTGAGTAGCGTCAGAAATCCAAGAAGCGTGAGCGGATCGACGCCACCGCCTCCTCGACGACGCGGGTTTGGATCGGGGGACGGTGGTGAGGCCGTTTCAAGATAGGTCCATGCGTTCCCGAGTTCAAATGTCTGTCCGTCCGGATTGACGATAATGATATCGACAACGCCGGGCGGAGCGACCGGCACTTGAACTGTTAACATTGTGCTATCAATTACATCCACTTGCAGACCGGGCCTGCTGCCGAAGAACACTCTGGCACCAGCTTCGAAATTGCGGCCCTGCAACGTCACGACCGCGTAATCGTCACTCCGCGCTGCGGCAGGAACAGTGCCCCACATTTCCGGTGGTTGACCCGTCGACATGACCGTAACAATACCGGCGGCATAAGGTGCCTCCCCCATGCCTTGCCAGCTGCCCTCAAAAAAGAGGCCCAACTTCGCACGACCGGGCGCGGATTCAGCAATTCTTGCTGCAAGAGCAAGAGTCACGTCTGTTGCGTACGGCAAAGCCGCTATTGCGCACTCGATTTCAGCACCGTTGGACAGACACACGGCATTATCTGAATTCACATCCAGTAGCTCAAGACCAGCCGGTAACTCACCAACAACGCTAAGGTTGAAGATGTCGACTCCAGTGCCCGGCAACGACGTCGACCTGGGATCGTCTTCAGCAATGTCGAAAGGGAGATTGCGAATAGTAATCGTGAACTTCGCCTCGCTGGTTTTCGCCAGCTCATCCATCGGCCCATCGATGTCGATCAACACCTCGGCATCAAGACCCACGATGACATCGGTTTGGCCACAGGTACTTTGGGACGCCGCCGTTAAGGACTTCTCCTGGGTGACCGGGTCAATTGCTATCTGATCGTAAACGCAGGTTGTTATCTGGTAGGTCCCTGCAGTTACGTAGACATGGTTGGCGACACTGCTCGCTATACCGTTCGGATCGCCCGCGAGCACAGGACCCGTCACGATCACACCATCGCGAACGGTGCCGTCTGAATTGAACACCTCATCCACTGGAATTGGATTGCCGCCAATTTCGAAGCGACCCTCTCCGGTCATCTCGCCGTCGCCCCAGTCTATGGTGAAGGTGAGAATCTCGTTCGGATCAGGGTCTGTTACGTCGAACGGATGCCGAACCCGGTAGCCAAGCTTTGCAGTTCGTTCCTCGTCAACGTTAAGGGTCGGCGCATCCATGACCGCTTCCACCGTCAGAGACACCGTTCCGACTTGCTCGGACGTATCCGTTCCGTCAAACACCCGATACGAAAATTCATCGCTACCGAAGTAGTCAGGGTCCGGAATATAGGTTACTTCCAGACCGTCTATCTCTACAGTACCGTTGCTGGGCGGCACGACCACCACAACGGACAGAACATCCTGATCACCGTCTGGATCGGTTCCGGAAACGGTGAAGCTCCGCGGTGTGTCCTCGAGAATCGGCGGCGCAGCAAACGTCAGATCATTCTCCGGTATCTCAGGTGGCCGGAAGTTTCGCGTAACTGAAATGCTGACGGTTGCCTCGTCGGAATCGAAGCCGTCTGTCACACCAAACCTGAACTGGTCGGAGCCGACAAAATTGTTATGGGACCGATAAGTCACGCTTGCACTGCCGTCGTCGATTGGTGTGACGGGAGTGGTCTGAAAGGAATGCAACAAGCTCGAGTCCCGGTTTAGCACGTAGAAGTGATTCGAATTGACTTCAATGTCGGTGGGAAAGCCGAAATCGCCGAGTAGAAAACCGAATCCCACACCGGTCGAGCGGGCTTCACCGCCATATGCACCATCCGACGTGAATCGCTGTATACGATTGTTGCCGGAATCAGCGACGTACAGAACGCCTTTTGGATCCACTGCGATGCCTTTCGCACCGTTTAGTTGGCCCGGTTTGCTGAAGGGCGTTTGGCCCGGTTCGATTTCGGATTCACTGGCGCGGCCACACAAAGTGTCAGAGCAGGAATAGCCCAGACTGCGTTGGCCCACCGTGTCGCACGCGTATTCGTTGGTCAGATTCGAGGAACAGTAGCCCAACCAACCGATCTGCTCACCTGGCGTAAACAAAAATGGTGACTCTTCAACCAGGGCTGCGGCAACTTTGACGATGTGATACGGAAAACCGATGTAGAGATTGTTTGCAGAGTCATGGGCGATCGACTCGATACCATTATAGGAAAAGTAAACGTCTGCAGTCCACGCCGTGCCCAGCAGTTCAGTGTGCGCATCGATCTCCAGGCTCTCCAGGAAAACATCGGGCTGGTTGGGAAGGGGCTCAAAGGCGTTTATCTTATTGTTGGTCGCGACGTACATAATTCCCCGGCTGTCCACGCTGACACCGACAGGACCCTCTGTTTTAGTTTCCGGAGGGCCGGCCTCCAGATCGTACCGGGCAAGCATTGTCAGGTCGGCAAAAAAGACGTCAATGGTGTCAGGAACCTGGGTGCTAGTACGCGCCACGTATACCAAACCTGTGCGTTGATCCCAATGTATGTCAGTGGGGGTTCCACCATCCAGCAGTTCCTGTGAGGCCACGAGATTCTGGGCCGCATCGAAGATTGCCAGTCTGGGGTTGAAAGAGGTACTCCCGTTCCCGTGGTCGCACACGATTGAACCAAAATCGTAGACGATCGTATTCCCGGCATCATTCACCGCCATCCATTCCGGCCAGCGAGGATATTCCTGTTGAAAGGACAGGGCGTCTGGTGCAGCGTTTTTACAATATTCCCTAGGATCCTGTTGCATCTGATTACCGGCAAACCGTAGTGCCGACGCTTCAAGTCGAACATCTTCGATGAAATAGGGCAGTAACGGTGCTACCAGATCGCCATTTTGCGGTTGCTCAACGATGCTGAAGGTCAGGGGATCGTAACGATCGACACCCGGGTGATAATCGCCGTCCGAGCCGGTGAGAATGATTTCGGTTTCAGCAAAGGATTGCGTCTCAACCTGTTGGACATCGGCCACGGGCGGCGTATTCGTGCCTTCTTCTTTCACGTTGATGAGCTGTACCGCGGTGCTCGAGTTAACACCGTCACTTGCGGTCCAGGTTACTTCAGTCAACCCCAGGCTGAACTCGGTACCGGCGGCGTCATTGGTCACCTCCGGCGTCAAATCAGCCAGATCGAAGACACGCGGCACGCCGAGATTGACGTCGATCGTCTGATTCTGTTGCGCCGCCGGTAGTTCAAAAACCAGGCTCGGTGGAGCGAGCAGTACCGGCGGGAAAGTATCGCGCACTTCGATCGTGTGGGTCAGGCTGGCCGTGTTGACATGGCCGGCGAAATTGCTTGGACCCGGATCCGCTACCGTCCATTCGAGGTAAATCGTATTTCCTGTTGGCCAGACCTCTGTTCCGCCATTGTTCGTTAGCTGAACCTGTCTGCCGCAGCGATCGTTGTAGTGGAGCAGGGGCTCCATGAGATCGACTGCCGTACTGGCCAGTATACCTCCCGGATGAATCGACTCCATATAGAAAACGTCTCGCTCGGAATCATAGGACAAAATCGCCTGGCTGCGCGGCGAGAGGGCAGACACGTCAGTATCGGTAGTGATGACCGGCGGAATAGAGTCAAAGACCCAGACCTCCTGGTAAGCGTCTTCGAAGACATCCTCAATCACGCCGAGCTGACTGTGACGCCAGTTCAAACCAATCGCCTGATCGATGGCCATCGTTCCGGCCGGGATCGTGATGAAGTCCAGCTTCGAAAACGCTTTGAATCCACTTACAATGGCGGCCCTTAACCTATTCGATTTTTTGGCAAGCTCCCTGAATCCCTTGCTGGTTGTCGGTAGCGAAGGTATGTAGATGAATGCAAAGTCAATTGGGGAAACCAACGTGTCCGCGCGATATACAAGGCGATTCTTGCCGACCGGGATGCGCACTTCCGTGGTCCCGTCCGCAGCTCGAAACGTTGGCCAGGCGTCTCTGAGCGATTCGTTTCCCACCGTTTCCGGGTCATCCGGTTGCGGGCCGGCGTACAACCGGACATCCACGGCTGTATTTGCGTGATAAACCGCAGGGGTGCCGAGGCCTCCCCAATTGTCGGTAAATAGCTCAAAACCGAAGATGTTTTCGTATTCTGCCTGCGTGATTGACTGCGGGACAGAAGCGTAACACGCGGGATCATTTACAAACGGGTCATCCACTTCCGGATTGAAAGATGTTGCGTCGAGATCCTCGGTCCAAAAGCCATCGCCTTTTGTAAGGTCGGCGGGGGCAACGATTTTCGGTCTACAGAGGCGTAGCTGCAGATTTGCCGAAAATGCACCCACTGTTGGCACAAGATCCAGCGGTGGCGGAATAATAATGGCTTCCACTTCGCTGACGACCACTGCCGCAAAGTTGATGGTCTGGCATGCAGAGGGAGTCAGGTCGTCGTCGGACGTCGCGTGTGCCGGGCGCGTAGTGCCCATGGAAATGACGATAGCGAACACAAATCCCGAAAAGGCGGCAAAACACGCGGAATGATAGCGGGTGTGATCCTCTCGTTTATTGCCCATAATGTCACCCATCCTGTGTGATCGAGATTGGCTCGCTTCGCGCTGAGTTTTGCGGCAGAACGGCGCTTCCGCTACAGAGGCGGCTTCCATAGACTCATCGTGTCGAAGCATTCAGGGGAAAGCTAAAGCTATGGTGTGATCGCACCATTCGGCTCATAAACGGCCCTGAGTATAGGAAGAATAAACGCCCTTTTTCCCTAAGTCCACGGGTAGTTCACGCGTAACTGGCCAGCCGTTCGACCTGCCATTTTCGCCAATTCTTGCTGATTTCTGTCACCATTGCCAAAAAATCCCCCTCCCCAGCTCCACTTTCTGGCCAATCTCGGTGATCAGGCAAGCTGATACCTTGCCGCTTTTGCAGCAGCTTGAGTTGAATAATCGGTTTTTGTGAGTTAGTCGAACAGGCCCACTTGCCCGCCTGTGCGTTGCATGCTGACAGGCGGTGGCGCCCGCACTGAAGGCAGCAGGCCTGCGGGTTCCGGGGCGGCTTTTCCCTTCAGGTGTCGGCGGGTGTTTGATCTTGCGCCTCATCAGGCACTTTGGCCTTTTTGCCTTTGCCACGCCTGGCGGGCGGGCGTTACCAAAATGCGGTGTTTGCTGTTGGGTGCAAACACGCCGTGAAATCTTGTCAAGTTCACTCTGGGCTTGGGCACCAGGGCCACCAATCTTGCCATGAAGTCCAGCGGCTCGAAGATGACATGGATAGTGCCGTCACGATAAGGTGTTTTCAGCTCATAGCACACCTTGCCCTGCGCGGTCAGTGGCAGGCGTTTCTCGGATACCGCCGGCCGGGCGGTGTAACGCCGGGCTTGAGTGATCCTCAAGAGGTAACACGACGCTTCGCGTTGTACTCCGCGAGACATGGCGGCAGGCGCCGGGCAATACGCGCCACCCAACCCTTGCGGCGTAAAGCGCCACGGGATGTGTGACACCGCAGAGCGGTGTCACAAGTTACGAGTTGCTGTTATTTTTCCTCTGTGAACCTCCGTGTCCTCCGTGGTGAATATTCCCCACCCATGGCCTTCAACGCCATGGCAATCAACAACACCAGCAGAGGATCGGTGATCTCGGCCG
>CAYUOY010000201.1:0-6367 GCA_964446495.1 uncultured Woeseiaceae bacterium
CCTACGATCGACGGTGGTCTGCTTATATTGATGCATCCCTGTCAATGACATGGCAGACGCTTGCTGCCTTGCCAGGCAATCGCGTTCTGGACATTGCATGTGGTACCGGCCAGTGGCTCGAGCTTCTGGCCAATCGACGCAGTGAATCGGAACTGTTTGGCATCGATCGGGTACCTGCCATGCTGGAAATAGCCCGAAAGCGCCTCGGCCCGCGGGCGACTCTCATGGAAGCCGATGCGGCGAAACTGCCGTTTGTTGATGACAAATTTCGATTGGTCACGTGTACCAACGCCCTTCATTACTTCGCCGACGCGGACGCTGTACTGGCCGAAATGCGCCGGGTATTATCGCCGACGGGTAACCTGATTATTACCGACTGGTGCCGGGACTTCTTTTGGATGAAGTTACTAAATCACATCTTGCCGTGGACCCGTCATGCACATGGCCATACTCTCAGCAGCCGCGAGCTGGAACAAAGCCTGACGAAGGCAGGCTTCGAGGTTGTCAGCCTTCAGTCTAGAAAGATCGATGGGTTCTGGGGATTGATGACGGTCCATGCGACAACGAACTAGCGTGGCAAAATCTTACCCAGCGCCGTGTCAAGACTCGCGACCGTTCGATCAATATTGTGCAGCTTGTCCAAACCGAACAAGCCCAGCCGAAACGTCTGGAAATCATCGGGCTCATCGCATTGCAAAGGCACGCCAGCGGCAATCTGCAGTCCATGCTCAGCAAATCGGCTGCCGGTCTTGATGCCCGGATCATCCGTGTAAAATACCACCACCCCCGGCGCTTCAAACCCCGCCGCCGCAACACTCTGGAACGCCCGGTCCGCCATCAATGTCCTGACACGTTCACCCAGTTCAAGTTGCTCCGCCCTGACCTTCTCAAAGCCATAGGCTTCAGTTTCTTGCATAACATCGCGAAACGCGGTGAGCGCATCTGTCGGCATAGTAGCGTGGTAGGCGTGCGCGCCACCTTCATAGGCGCGCATGATGTCCAGCCACTTCCCCAGATCGCACGCAAAACTGCTGCTGGTTGTCGCAGATACCACCTCGACTGCCCTGGAGTTCATCATCACGAACGCACAACACGGCGATGCACTCCAGCCCTTCTGCGGTGCGCTAATCAGCACATCGACACCAACAGCCCGCATGTCCACCCAGACCGCACCGGAAGCGATGCAATCCAGGACGAACAGCCCACCGTAAGCGTGCACCGCGGCAGCAAGCTGCCGCAGGTAACTTTCGGGCAACAACATACCGGACGACGTCTCAACGTGCGGAGCGAAGACGACGTCCGGCCTTTCGCCCTCAATCGTCGCAACAACCTCCTCGATGGGGGCCGGTGCGAACGGGGCCTGTGACCCGGCACTGCTCCTGCTCGCCATAAGCACGGTAGTGCTGGCCGGAATATCTCCCATATCCAGAATCTGTGACCAACGATAGCTGAACCAGCCGTTACGAATAATCAGGCACTTCTTGCCGGTCGCAAACTGGCGTGCCACGGCCTCCATACCGAACGTGCCGCTTCCCGGTACAACGGCGAGCGCATCGGCGTTATACACCCGCTTCAAGGTCACCGAAATATCCTGCATCACCGTCTGGAATTTTCCTGACATATGGTTGAGGGCGCGATCCGTATACACGACCGAATATTCGAGCAATCCATCCGGGTCAACGTCGGTCAACAGGCCAGGCATTCAATTCTCCTTGTCACACAAATTGCGGGTGCCGATTATGAACCTTTTTGCACACGACTGAACAGCACCGGAAAGGTAGCCGCGAATCCACAATACGGTAAACTGTCCGTCCAATCATTATTGGGGGTTCAGGATGGAGTATGGCGAAGTAGCGTTTATTGCAAGCGGACGGAAGGCCGTGCTGGCAATCCTTTTGGCCCTTACCGCTGCCAACTGTGCCGGCCCGGAAAACAAGGCCGCTCTGGAAGATCGACCCGCTCCGGAAAGCTCCCCCGTCCCGCAGAGCCGGCTGGTTACAGTGTCGGTGCTGGGCACGAACGATGTGCACGGCACTCTGTCGGCGCAGCCGGGACGCGGCGGCCTGGCTACATTCTCAGGCTACGTAGCAGCGGTCCGATCGGCGCGGGCAGCCGATGGCGGTGGCGTCCTGCTCATCGATGGCGGTGACATGTGGCAGGGAACACTGGAATCCAATTTAACGGAAGGAGCCTCGATGGTCGCCGCCTATAATGCGCTCGAATACACGGCCGCAACCATTGGCAATCATGAATTCGACTTCGGCCCGGCTGGACCTGCGACCATCCCGCAAAACGAAGACGATGATCCCAGGGGTGCATTGAAATTACGGGCGACGGAGGCCAGATTTCCTTTGCTCGCCGCGAACCTGATCGACGTCTCAACCGATGCGCCAGTCGACTGGGACAACGTTCGGCCGTCGATCATGATAGAGGTAGCCGGGGTGAAGGTCGGCATCATCGGTCTGATGACCCGCAACGCACTGACGGCAACGATTGCGGCAAACGTCCGGGGGCTTCGTGTGGCTCCGCTAACTGAAACGATTCTGCAGGAAGCTCGGGCATTGCGTGAGCAAGGAGCCACCGTGGTGATCGTCACGGCGCACGCGGGCGGCGCCTGCCAGGAATTCGATGACCCGCTCGACCTGTCTTCCTGTGACCCGGCCGCTGAGATCATGCAAGTGGCGAATGAATTGCCGCCCGGGCTGGTCGATCATATTATCGCCGGCCACCGCCACGAACGTATGGCTCATATCGTGAATGGTATTTCCATTACCTCCAACTATTCGAATGCGCAGCTTTTCGGCCGCGTGGATTTCACGATTGACCTCGCAACGCGCACTATAGACCACCGTAAAGTTTTCGCGCCGCGGTTTGTTTGTGACTTTGTCAACGAGTTCAGCGGTGAGTGTGCGACCGCTGACAGCGATCTCGCGACCACCGTAGTAGCACGTTACGAAGGCGAAGCCATTTCCCCAACGAGCGAAGTTTTTGCCATTGCGGACCAGGCGGCGAAGCTGGTTGAGGAAAAAAAGGCGGAAAAAATTGGTGTATATCTTGAGGCCGCAATTACGCTCAATGATCTACCGGAGTCGGCACTCGGCCATTTGATGACCGACGCCATGTTGCAGTCGAATGACGCCGACGTATCTTTGCACAACGTGTCCGGTGGCATACGCGCCAATTTGCCACGAGGTGAGCTGACCTACGGCAGCGTCTTCAAGATGTTCCCATTCGACAACCGGGTCGTCGTTCTCGACTTGTCCGGCGCCGAACTGCGGCGAGTCATCGCCAACCAGGTACCCAGGATCACGCGGCGTGCCGGCCTCTCTGGCATGCAGGTTTTTGTTGACTGCTCCGGGGGCAGTATGCAGGTCTCGATGCGGCTGGCGAACGGAAAGGAAATTCAGGACGACGACCGAGTGAAGGTAGTTGTCAACGACTTCCTGGCTTTCGGCGGCGATGGACTGCTGGTACCGGCAACTCCGGCCGGGGGATTTGTGATGGCGGATGACCTGCCCATGGTCAGGGATGTCCTGGTCAAGTGGTTTGCCGGGAAGGGCGGGAAAATGCGTGCAGACCAATACCTGGGTCCTGACAATCTACGCTGGCATCTGCCAGAGCCGCTGCCGCAAGCCTGTTCGTTTGCGGAATAATAGATCAGGGCAACCGTCCTCCACTCGCTTGCCAGGAATCATCCCGAATATCTTGACGAACGGCTAGTTACCACCAGCTTCGCGGCGACGAGCGCGTCCTGACAGCAGCAGGAGAATACTGGCACTCGCCGCTGCGCTCACCCAATGCTTGAGCGCATGGCCACTCACTTCACCCAGCACCCTGAAGATTTGACCGTCAAATTGCTCGCAAAGCTTCGCTAGCAGATACAACAGCAGAACCCCCACAATGTAGGGTACGAAGTGCGCCGGTGAAGGATAGGCAATCAACATGAAAATAATCAATACCGGTGGCACGAACTGAACCAGAGCGTAAAGACGCAGATCTCCTGCCCCGATTGATTCCGTCCATGCCCACCAAAGAACGCTGCCGATACCGACCGTCAGCAAGGGCAGCAGCAAGCGGCGTGCAACGCGGGGATTAATGATCTCGCCTGTGATAGATGCAAACAGACCCATGAACATGATGGTCATGGGCAGGCGATCCCAAATCAGCGTCGGACTACCGGGTGCATAGTGATAGTACCCGGAACCGAGAGCGGTCAGGATCAGTCCGAAAAAGAAGACGCTGTACGGTGCTCGCAATTCTCCGCCAGCCGTCCTGCCTCGAGGAGTCAGAATGAATATCGTGCCCCAGGCACCGACGATCAGAAGGCCGACGTTGGATATCACGTTGTGAGCGTTCGGAACACCGAACAGCGTGCGACGATCCGCAAATTGATGGTACTCGGGCCATTGCGGTATAGGGTCAACGAACAGAAAAACGAATACAACGGGTAGTGCAGCGATGGCTAACAGGATTTTGGTTCTCGAAGTCATAGCAATCACCCGCAAATTTATTCGACATCCGGAATAAACAGGCACGTCGCTCTTATACAATAAGGTCGGCCACCCCAGGACTATATGAGGAAAACCACCATGCCGCCACAAATCAATGCTCTGAGGGATCAAATGATCCAGTGGCGCCACGACTTTCACCGCCATCCGGAACTCGGCTTTGAGGAACACCGTACCAGCGCGATAGTTGCTGAGCTGCTACGGGGCTTTGGCGTGGAAGTCCACGAAAAAGTTGGCGGAACCGGTGTAGTTGGTGTCCTTAAGTGCGGCAAGGGCGTGAACGCTATTGGTCTGCGCGCTGACATGGATGCTCTGGCGATTAAGGAGGAAAACTCGTTTTCGTATAAATCGCTGCTCGATGGACGGATGCACGCCTGTGGTCATGACGGCCATACCGCAATGCTGCTGGGTGCGGCAAAGACGCTGGTCAAGAATGACGACTTCGATGGCACCGTAGTGTTTGTTTTTCAGCCGGCCGAAGAACACGGCCGCGGCGCCCTCGCAATGATCGAAGACGGACTGTTCGATCGTTTCCCCATGGATGCAATTTATGGCATGCACAATATGCCGTCGCTGGCGACTGGTCGTTTCGCGACCTGCCCCGGGCCGATCATGGCCTGTGAGGACAACTTCGAAATAGTCGTTCACGGCAAGGGAGGACATGCTGCCCTGCCGCATTTTACGATCGATCCCATTGTTATCGGTGCGGAAATCGTCTCGACCTTGCAGACGGTTGTGGCACGAATGGTTAATCCGGTCGATCGCGCGGTATTGTCGGTCACCGATTTCGCGGTCGACGCAACACGCAACGTAATCCCCGAAAAAGTCGTGCTTCGCGGCGACACACGTTCGTTTGAGCCTGATGTCCAACAACGGATCGAAACCGCGATTGAGCGCATAGCCTCGAACATTTGTGCCGCGCACGGAGCCAGCTGCGAATTCAACTACTCACACGAATTTGCGGTAACCAGCAACAGCCCTCGGGAAACGGAAATCGCTACGGCAGTTGCGGTCGAAGGTGTCGGTGCGGACAAAGTCAATGGTGCCTGTGAACCGATTATGGCGTCAGAGGATTTTGGATTCATGCTGCAACAAAAAAATGGCTGCTTCGTATTATTGGGCAATGGTGGTGATGGTCCCGGGGGTTGCGGTTTGCATAGCCCGCATTACGATTTCAATGATGAGGTTTTAACCGTCGGTGCGAACTTCTGGGCTCAGCTGGTACGGAACCAACTCGCTGCCAGGCCCGGTTAGCTTTAGAAAGGTGCCAAACCGGAAGGTATGACTTGCATCGACGCGGCATCAGGCGTGTCAAGTGGTTGCAGTTAGGATAACCTCGTTGAGAATGAAGGATTTTTCTGTCACACGCATCTAACCCCTATGGAAATACGTCCAGGTACCGCCTCAAAACTTGCGATGTCCCTGCGGCCGCTCTTTTCATTTGGCTGGCGCCTGCTTCTGACGCTGACCGTGTCCCGGATTTTGTTGGTCGCCTGGCAATGGCAACGCGTTGTCGATGCCGACATGCTCGGGTCCGTTTTTTTCCAGGGACTGCGATTCGACCTGGTCTTACTCGGACTTTTGCTCTGCATCCCGGTCCTTTGTTTTCCGGTTCTTGCGTCAAATCGCCTCTTATTGCCTGCCTGGCGAGGCCTGCTCAAAGTTTTTCTGCCGCTCGCACTGCTCGTCGTCCTTTTTATGGAATGCAGTACACCGTCATTCATCGATCAGTTCGACAGTCGCCCGAACATCCTGTTCTTTGAGTATCTCGAGCACCCACGTGAAGTAGGGGCCACGCTATGGGCTGCCTACAAGCTGCCGATTTTTTTCGCGATCCTGATCGTCACCACCACAACTCT
>CAYUOY010000202.1:0-6360 GCA_964446495.1 uncultured Woeseiaceae bacterium
TCTTCGCAATGGCTAGCCATTACGGGCGATCCGCGCCTTGAATCTGAATATTTTGGCTCCAATCTACTTCGTCCAGAATAAATCAGAGGTTCCCTGGACAAAATTAACATCAAGTGTATCGACGCCATCAATTCCAGCGCTGACCCGATCACCAACAACAACCGCACCGACCCCTGCCGGAGTCCCTGTAAACAACAAGTCACCTGCTGCCAGTGTGAAAAAAGTTGATAGCTCCGCTATTGCCTCCGCGACATTCCAGATCATGTCACCGAGATCACCTTCCTGGCGCAACGAATCGTTCACCGTCAACCAGATCCGGCCGCTGGTCACATGACCCGTTTCGGCGATCGGGTGTATGCAGGATATGGGTGCGGCCTGCTCAAAACTCTTGCCCGTATCCCAGGGTCTGCCCGCGTTTTTGGCATCCATTTGCAGATCGCGGCGAGTCAGGTCAATGCCGACCGCGTAGCCGAAAATATGACCAGATGCGCTGTCGCTGGCAATATTGCGCCCGCCTGTCCCTATTGCCACAACGAGTTCGACTTCGTGGTGCAGATCATTCGTGCGCGGTGGATACGCAACGTCTCCGCCTCCGGGCACCGTCGAATCCGCTGGCTTCATGAAGTAGAACGGTGGCTCCCTGTCCGGGTCATTGCCCATCTCGCGCGCATGCGCCGCGTAGTTTCGCCCAACACAATAAATTCTATGCACAGGAAAGTTCGCACTACTTCCATTAACCGGAATCTCGGGTTGCGGTACATGAAACACTGTCATCTCAATTTCCTGCCATCGTTGGAATTGAATGTATCATCAATGCACCAGGACCCGGCAGTTGCGGCGCATCGAACAATGACTGTTTGTTACGGCAATGCCTGCGGCCCGCAACACTGACAGGGGAGCAATATGGCTATTGGGCGTCGTGATTTTCTGAAAACCGTGGGTGGAGCTTCGATAGGCGGGAGCCTGCTGGGATACCCCGCGGCCGTCCTTGCAGCGAGCAGTGATCGGCCGGATGAGGCCTTCAGCTTTACTGCCGATAAGGTGCCGATGAATGCGGCCAACCTTTGCCCGCGACCGAGCGCAATTACCAAAGCGGTCGCTCGCTACGGGGCCGATCTTGATGTCGACATGAGTGGCGCAAATCGCAGCCGAATCATGGCAATGAAAAACGACGCGAGAGCGGGCGTAGCCGGGCAACTGGGAGTGGCCGCGGAGGACATCGCCATCGTTCGCAATACTTCTGAGGCCAACAACATCATCGTACAGGGCGTGTCGCTAAACGCCGATGACGAGGTGTTGTTGTGGGACCAGAATCACCCGTCAAATGATGTCGCGTGGGCAGTCAGGGCAAAGCGCAGCGGCATTGAGGTTCGGCATTTCTCGATCCCAGGTGAAACCCATTCCATCGCCGAGGTAGTCGATCTGTTTGTTGAAGCCATTGGCGAGCGTACCAAAGTAATCTCATTCACACACATTTCGAATATCACGGGTTTTCGCCTGCCGGCAAAGGAAATTTGCACGGCCATTCGAAACAAGAACAGCGGCATTCACATTCATGTGGACGGTGCGCAGACCTGGGGCTCGCGCGACATCAACCTGACCGACATCGGCTGTCATTCATTCAGCGGCAGCGCTCATAAATGGTTCATGGGTCCCCGGGAAGTTGGCATTCTTTATGTAGCGGAAGCCCGTCAGAAAAATATCTGGCCCGGCGTAGTCAGTATTCCGTGGGGTCGGGAAACTGAGCCTGATGTTCCGCGTGCGCGCAAATTTGAAGCACTGGGCCAAAGGGATGACGCCGCGATTGCAGCACTCCTGGCAACGGTAAATTTCCATGCCTCGATGACGCCGGCCGGTGTCGAGCAACGCGCCACGAAGATTGCCAATTTGTTGCGCGAAGCCCTCGTCGATATTGGTGCGCCGTTCGTCTCGACCCGGAATCCGAATTTCACCAGCAACGTTGTTATCTTATCGGTGCCGCAGGAGAACCGGCGTAAGTTGATTGACAACGTCTTGCGTGATGGCGGGATTATTCTTGCCGGGGTGAACGGGCTTCGGTTGTCGCCGCATATTTACAATACGGCGGATCATGTGGAGCGCGTAGTAAGTGCGATTGGGAAATCACGGAGCTTGCTCGCTGGCAGCTAGGGAACGTCTGATCTACTTGCCTGTTCGGCGTGGCGGCTTGACGAACTTCGGCTGGATTTGGTTTAGCGGTCGCGTGTCAGGTCGCGCTCCTACAATTTCTTTGTCGGCACTTCTATGCGTCGTGCGTCAGCTTATGCCCCTACGGTTTCTCTAATTGGCACTTCTGTAGGAGCGCGACCTGACGCGCGACCCGCCCAACTGTAATAAAAGGCCGTCAAGCATGGTTCCAATTGTCCGGATTGCCGGAATCCCCCGGCGACAATCCAACATCATCACCCTCCGTATTCACACCCAGTCCCAGTACGGTACGATTCGCATAAGAGAAATAGGCGGCAACCTGATTGATCTCCAGAATCTCGCCGTCGTCAAATCCCGCCGCACGCAGGCTGTCGATATCAAGCTCAGAAATCTCTGAGGGTTGCTGCGTCAACCGTGCCACATACTCGAGACCGGCCTGCTCTTTGGCATCAAAGCCATCAGCCAGACTGTGCTTCTCAAATGCCCCGCGTATCAACGCCGTTCTCTCCACATCGTCCAGCAGCCTGGCCATGCCCGCAAAATGGTGCTCAAAACAATACCCGCACTTATTCAACTGGCTGACATAAACTCCTATCGCCTCCAGGTACCATTTGGGCAACTGATTACGTGGGTGATGCAAGACATACTTGTATATTGTCATGTGCCCTTCCATGGTGTGCGGGCGCAGACTGTGTGCGAGCATGATGTTATCGACGTTATTGTCGGGGCCTTTGATACGATCATAAAGTCGCTTGAGCGCCCCGCTCGCCTGTTCGTAGGGAATGTGTGTAATCCAGGTCATGTTATCCGCCGTCTAATGAATCAAGAGTGATATAGAGGCAGGGAAGCAAAACGCTTGCGACGCGTATTGGCCTTAAACCTGCCTGTCATTGGCGGCATGTTATCGCAAAACCGGTTGAACGTGGTCGAAATGGCGGAACATGGCTTTGTTCTACAGTGACCAGCATCTGCTTCGGCGAACAATCGGTTCGATGCATACTTTGGCGGCGCTCATACACTAATGCCCGGAAATCCCGTTCGGGCAGGGACCACCGGTCGGCGTCGGGACGAAGCCGTCCACTCAAGAAATCCACAGCAGTCTAGCGAGCACAACTTTCCACTGATTTCTCTTCTTTTCGAGTACTACGAGATCTCCAGATCCGCAGAGTCCCCCGCAACTTAGCGAGCGATACATCAACGCCTGAATTCCGTCGCAACTGAATCCGATTCTAGAAAACCGCACAATTGTTGATGCGCCTAAGGCGGCCCAGCCGCCCTTGTTTTGAAAGACATCCTCTACTTCGACCCTATCGGTGAGCACCAGTGGCAGATCAGTAAACTGCTCTCTGTCTATCAGATCGATCTCAGTAGCTAGTCGAAGGAAGTTTACTACCGCATCGCGGGACAACACCACGTTCTTCCCCGATTCCAAAATCTCTTCAGGAAACCTCTCGACCGAGAAATCGTCATGCGTCAAGTAGATGTCGGAAACTGTGGTTGTTTCGGGAATAAAGATAGTCGCGCCATCTGTCGTTCGTGGCTGAGAATAGTTTTTCTCAAGCAACGCTCGATATATCGAAAAATCTCGTTCGCCGATTCTATTCGAGTCGCATGGTTCCGGTAGAGGCGGAATGTTGGGCGTATACACAACGTAATGCAGCATCAGAATGGCGACGGCAACGACAGTAATCGGGATAGACCAGAGCTTTCGCACTAGATATTTCGCTCCATGATGCAGTATCGTGGAAGATCGTCAACGACCGCTTCACGGTCGATAGCAGACCAAATTGCCAAAACTACGGCGATGTCTGCTTTAGGGAGTATAGCGGTCTCGATGACCTGACCAAATATCCGCTGCGGCCTAACTATAATTGGACTGCGCCTTGATAATATGTCAGTTCTGACATAACCTAGTCGATAGCATGAGTCCGAAAGACAAACCATTGCTTTGGCTCCACGGAGAGGTGAAATCGCCGCCATTCGGCAAATCTGCTCGGCTCCAAGCTGGTTTCATGTTGAGGCTCCTGCAACGCGGCGCAACTATCGGTATGCCGCATTCCAGGCCGATGCCGTCGATTGGCGCACGATGTCACGAGCTGCGAATTCCGGGTGCGAAAGTGAGTTGGCGAATTGCTTACCGAATTGACAAGGACGCGATTGTGCTGCTCGAAGTGTTCGGCAAGAAAACCGGAAAAACACCGAAAGCAATGATTGATACCTGCAAAAGACGACTTAGAGATTATGACAATGGATAAGCGAAAACGAGCAAGACTGGAAAAGAGAGGGTGGACCGCTGGTACGGCCGCCGATTTTCTCGATCTAACGGATGAAGAGTCAGCGTACATCGAAATGAAGCTTGCCCTTAGCGAAAAACTCAGAGACAGACGAGTACGGAGAAAGATTACCCAAGCTCAATTAGCCAAGGCAATTCAGTCAAGCCAATCCAGAGTGGCAAAGATGGAATCGGGTGATCCAACCGTATCAATTGACTTGCTACTGAAGTCGCTACTCGCACTTGGTGTTAGCAAAAAGGAACTCGGCCGCACAATTTCGTGATTATCTGGAGCGTTGCCTAACGTTTTAGCTAACTTGCGCCAAGTATCTGGCGGGGAACCTGCCATTGCAAGGCAATAACCTGCAGGTTCCGTGTCAGATACTGCCCGGCGGCAAGTTCAGCGATTTGTTAGACGGCACGGGCATTATGGCGCCGATACGGTTACCTTGACGCCGAGACTGTGCAATACCTTTAGCACTGTGTCATAGCGTGGTTTGGCACCAGGGGCTATGGCCTTGTAGAGACTTTCTCGTCCTAATCCAGTGTTTTGCGCGATCGCGGTCATGCCGCGTGCTTTTGCAACATTACCTACAGCAGCAAGAAAAACATCCGGATTATCGTCCTCAAGTGCGGCATTTAAATACTCAGCTATAACTTCCTCGTCATCGAGGAATTCGCTTGGGTCAAACTCTGTTGCAGCATTCATTTCTCTTCCTCAAGTTCTTCTAAAAGGCGCTTGGCATGCTCAATGTCTCTCGACTGAGTCGATTTCGAGCCCCCACACAGCAAAACAAAAATTAGCTCACCTCGTTGTACTAAGTAAATTCTGTATCCAGCCCCGACATGAACTCGCAATTCACGAATTCCGCCACCGACTGTCTTACAGTCGCCGAGGTGGCCAAGCTTCAATGAATCCAGGCGCGAAAGGACGCGAGCCTTAGCCATTTTGTCACGCAGTCGATGTAGCCACCTGGCGAAGGTAGCCGTCTGGCGGAGCTGAAACATTGGAATAATGTATCCGTTTGGATACGATGTGTCAATGTTTCGTTGAGGTGTGGTTGCCGTCTAACGTTCTAGCTAACTTGCGCCAAGTATCTGGCGGGGAACCTGCCATTGCAAGGCAATGAACTGCAGGTTCCGTGACAGATACTGCCCGGCGGCAAGTTCACCGATTTGTTAGGCCGCACCCTGCGATGACTCCAACGTCTTCTTCCCATGCGGACGTCACTCAATGATATATGTGGCCTGATGATCGACAGTTGTCAATCAGAAGCGGTCCTTCGCGGCACGAATTAGACGCCAAACTCCTGTATCAGCATCAATGGAACCCACATAGCGACGCCAAGAAAGAACATCAGCAGACCCATGAATACTTTCTTGCGTGCGGCGAGCCCTTTTTCGTTGAGATACCTTGGGGCATAAACAAGATTGAATCGATTGAATCGATACATCCAATTCGCACTTCGAAAAGAATCATTGACCTGCGCAGCCATGACGAACATGTTCTTTAGAACCCGCACAAGACCGACGACCGCAACGATCCAACCGGGAACGGCCAGCGCGAATGCGTTGCCTGCGAGAAATACCAGCAACCAGTTTCCGAACGATAACTCGCAAATTGCGCATGTAAATAGAAATACAGCGAAGCCGGACGTAGTGACAACAAACGCCGTCGCAATCGACATGGCGATGATGCGCGGTAATGAAGTATTCAGCTCCACTTTGTTCGGCGATCTTCTTAGAGTGATAGGCCACCTGTCCGATAGTAAGTGAACGGCTGCTGTGGGTCGCGGTCCCATCCGCAATGTAGGCACCAGGGTCCGCTTTCGGAAGCATAGCAGACCCTAGGAATCGACGATGTTTCCGCTGCGGCCTAACGTTCTAGCTAACTTGCGCCAAGTATCTGGCGCAGTTCGTGC
>CAYUOY010000203.1:0-4256 GCA_964446495.1 uncultured Woeseiaceae bacterium
GCGTAGCAAACGGTACATCGGGTCATCGGTGATCTGGGGTGCTTCATTGCTCATGATATTTCCTCACTCAGTCCTTTCAGCTTGCTGTATGACAACAGTATCGTCCATCATAACGGTGAAATCCAGCGCCTCCCGTGACCATGCTCCCGTGCAGGAAATAGTCATGCAGTCTGAATCAGGTACTTGATCTCAACCGGGTACGGGATGTATTTTCCTGCTACTTAGAATAATAATGGTTCGTGAATGGCTGATCTTCGCAGTAAATCAGTGCCACGTTTCCCGCCATGTTTGGTATTGAGAAGGCCTCAATCGGTAGCGAGCGATATTGCCTTCGTGAAGATTTATAAGCTCCGTTTCCACCACCTCGATGAAATGCGCCTGATCCGCTAGCTGCATGTTCTCTGTGGCCAGCTGCCGAATGAAAGCGGTGGCCATTTTTTTATCCATGCCACCACGAACGACTTCAGATACAGTTTCAGCCACTAATGCACGGTGACGGAGACGGAAAGCATCTGGCTCTCCCAATGACTGGCGTACTGCCGAATAGCGTGCGCACGAACGCTCATAAGCCCAAATGAACACGTCGCGCAATAATTCGATACGATTAAGTTCGTACACTCCGAGAATGCCATCAATGTAGGCTCGTTCAGGCACATCTACGAATGATAACGGACACAGGTTATAGCGGATGAGCGGTAGATTTGCTGCAAGCCTGGAAACGCGTTTGTTGACATCCTCGAACGGCTGTAAGTAGGGTAAATGCACCATTGCGAAGAAGGCCTGTTCGAACGGATCTGTAATCGCAGTGGCAGTATCAAGGGCTTGTTGGAAGCCTTCATCGATTAACTGCGGTACCTCCAAAGGATGATAAACAGTCCCACCGACCCCAACAGCAATAGTGCGCAAGCGACCACAGGCTTGCGGATCGCCGAGCAGGTTATCTGAAAGCATGGCATGCAAATTGAGGATAGTGTAACGATTGAATCCGACCTCTCCCGCTTGTTCGACCAGTAGCTCAATTGCAGCCTTATGGTTCAGAATCATCTGCGTTTCCCGCGCATCCTTACCCTCGGCGGTCTCCCCTGATTCCAGCAAGCGTTCCGTCTCCAGCAGCGAGTAGGTATTGCCCTCCAGACGGCTGGAGTTCCAGGACAGATCGACCAATAAGCGATTGAAGATTTGTCGCACATAGGTACCTGCCGGCCGCTCACCATCCGGTGAGCGACCCAATTCCATAAGGAGCTGCCGGGTTTCCAGTGACAGGTAGAAGGACTCGTTGGGTCGGTATTCATCGAGAAATGCCCGGTTGTACCCCACCGGATGACGCTCTCGAATTGGTTTGCGGACAGCCTGTTTAATGGCTTCTCCTTCGGGAGAGACAGTAATGTAATGCTCAACTTGCGCCGCTTGTCCCTTGATCGCGAGCCCGCCAGGGAAAGGACGACCCCCGCGCTCTTTTGGGGGCAATCGATAACGGCTGCCACGGCCACGGCCCTCAATGGTCAAACGTGCATGATCAACCAGTCGGGCCAGGTGGCGCTGCAAGGTGCGACGCGGCAGAGAAATCTCCAACACACCACTGATTTCCCCAATAGAGGCCCCATCAGGAAATCGGGCAACGGCCTGGAATACGGCATCAAGCTCAGCCTGGGAAACTTTCTTGGGCATTGGACTCTCATTGTGGCGCAATAAGCGTATCGCGCCATAATAATAGCATTTATGTGGCGCATTTCAATTATTGCGCCATATAAAGTGGTGCATAAAACCCTGGACACAGCTGTAAAGCGCCTTGATTGTCTACATGAGGTTTTTAGATTGTGCAGACATGAGCTGAAATATTGTAACTTATTGTTTTATATGGTGTCCGTGGCCGGAATCGAACCTGGGACCAAGGTATTATGAGGGCCAGTAAAATCAATAAGTTGCTGATTATGCTGGATTGGTGAATCTTTGGCGCAGTTGGCGAAAATTGTGTTGATTCAACAGGTTAGTATGGATTGGTGCAGGGTGTAAAAACTGGGCGGTGTACCAGGAGAGTACCGTGAATTCAGACAGCGGTTTTCCTCATGCCCAATAGAAATAGCCACCACCGCACCAATAATTCGATTCCGGGTACTGTCTCTCCAGAAATTATATGCTATATTATATTCACCCTAAGGGTGAATATAATATAGAGATCCCGCGTGCTATCCGAGACTCCAAAAGGATCATATTTTGATCGTCATTTTCAGGACCAGGCAGCTGGAGCGCTGCTACAGGGAATATCGGAAGGCCGTTAAGGCGTATGGCGAGGATGCCGCCAAACGATACGTGTTGCGCATCAACACGATCAAGCAAGCCCGGGACATCGAGGAGTTGATGAAACTGCCCGTGTTGCGCTGCCATCCACTGAAAGGAAATCGAGTAGGACAATACGCCGTTAATATTACTGGATTCTATAGACTAATTTTTTCTCTGGAGGGTGAGATGTTGGAAATTGCCCGCATCGAGGAAGTGAGCAAACACTATGGCGACTAATCAGGAAACTTATTCGGATCTTGCGGTACCGCCTGGCGTGTACCTGACTGAAGTTGCCGAGGAGATGGGCATGAGCCAAGCCGAACTGGCACGGCGCATGGGCCGGCCTGTCCAGGCGATCAGCGAGATCGTAAATGGTATCAAGTCCATCACCCCGGATACTGCCCTGCAGCTGGAACAGGTGCTTGGGGTGCCCGCCCATATCTGGACCGGGCTGGAATCCGAGTATCAGCTAACAAATGCACGAAATGAGGCGGCAGAACAGGTTAAACACGAAACCGATCTGGCTGTTCATTTCCCCTACCCGGAAATTGCGAAGCTTGGCTGGGTAAAATCAACTCGCAAACGATCAGAAAAGGTACTGGAGTTGCGACGCTTTTTTGGTGTTGCCTCGTTGCATAATTTGCAGGGCGTTCGCGCCTACGCACCGGCATTCCGACAATCCGTCCGTGCGGAGGTCTCGCATGAAGCACTGGTTGCCTGGTTGCGTGGCGGCACATTAGAGGCTGACAAGATAGAAACCGGGCAGTTCGACAGTGTGAAGGTGCGTGCGGCAATGCAAGTGCTTCGCCACCTGACACAAAAAGAACCCTCGGTATTTTTACCTGAACTCAAACAGATGCTTGCAGACGCAGGCATTGCGTTTGTACTGCTGCCACACTTACCCAAGACTTATACTAATGGCGCCACTTATTGGCTGACTCCAAATAAAGCCGTTCTGATGATGACTATCAGAGGAAGCTGGGCGGATATCTTTTGGTTCAGCCTGTTTCACGAACTGGGACACATCCTGCTGCATGATAAGCGCCATACTTTTCTCGAAGACGGACTTGATGATCCCGATTGGAAGAAACAGGAAGAAGAAGCTGATGAGTTTGCCAAAAAAACACTCATCCCGCCGGCACTCTGGAGCGCCTTCGTAAGGGCAGGTCATTTTAGCGCAGCCAATATTGCATCATTTGCTAAGGAGATAGATATCGCCCCCGGAATTATTGTTGGCCGATTGCAACATGATGATCTGATCCCTCCTAACCATCATATGCATCGGGTACGATACAAATGGGTTAGTTGATTACCTTCACTGCAACCAAAACAGAAACATCTGAAAAGGAATTTGCTGCCAGTTTCTGTCCAGGGCGACAACAGGAAAATTCGTATCCAACGACCAAAGAAGTATCAGCCGCCTACCTGATATGAGGATGTAACTGCAAAATGGGGAATATAGCTTGCCTTGGTTGGGGTTCATTGATCTGGGATCCACGTACGCTCCCGATTCAACGACATTGGTTTCAGGATGGGCCATTGATCTCCGTTGAATTTGCCCGCCAGTCCTCGGATGGCAGATTGACACTGGTTATTGAACCAAACGCAAAGCCTGTGCGATCGCTCTGGGCCGTAATGGATGATATGGATCTGGATGACGCTATTGAGGCATTACGCAGCCGGGAAAACATCTCGAAAAAGGCAGTTAGTAAAATCGGTCATTGGTCTATCGGCGAAGAATCACCAGATGATATACCGGATTTACCAGAGTGGAACAGAGGCCGTGGTATTGAGTCCGTCATCTGGACTGCCCTTGGCCCGAAATTCAATAAAAAAGATGACGAGGTTCCTGTGGCAGACCAGGCCGTACAATATCTCAGGAGCCTGTCTGGATCGGTGAGGGACGAAGCAGAGAAATATGTGCGAAATGCTCCGCCGCAAATTGATACGGACTATCGCCGGAGATTTGAAGCTGA
>CAYUOY010000203.1:4356-6295 GCA_964446495.1 uncultured Woeseiaceae bacterium
GTTTTTGTAATTGCAACTGCTGGGGTATCTCCTCTCGCATAGAGCGTTCGCCCGCTTGGCCCCGCCACATATTTGCGCCCAATATCCCAGACCCCTTTCTCAGTGATATCTGTTATCCGGTAAACCGAGGTCTCGCCATTGGGCGCAGGCATATATGCTGCGGACCTTACAATGCCTTTGGTTACACTGATATGCCTTTTCGAAAGGATGTAGCGGGCAATCTGCTCGCTAGCTGCAACACTGTCCTGCTGCGATGGCTTATGGGCAGATCCGTGAAATATGGCTAATAATCGTTTGAGGAATTGAACCATTGAACACCTCTGTTCCATGCGACTTGTTACCTGTGCCCAGGAGACCAGCATAGGTTATCCGGTTCGTACCATCCACACTGGCTACGAGTGTACGATTCTTGCCAAAAGTCCATTCAAATCCGATATCACCATTGGGTTCCGGCACTATTTCCGGCGTGGGCAACCATGATGGCATTGCATTAAGGAATCGTACTGCTTCATCGTAAGTTTCTTGCGTAATTGGAAGCGCACCGTATCCATCCCAGCCATCTTCAGAACACTCTTGGTAGGTCTCCTTGAGGGCAACAATAACACCACCGAGGTAATTCCATGTCACCGATTTACGCAGGCTGACAACGGTATCCTCATAAAGCTTTTGAAGATTCCGGGATGCCTCACTCGACCCTGTGCTGAATGAGCGGGTCAAGAATGTCGATCGATCATGAATTGCAATTGCTGTCATTGGAAAAGCTCCAGTGCTTTTTTGGTTATGCTCTGAAAAAACACAGTATTCTTAAAGTTTCTCAATTGTTCCAGGTCTTGCCAGAACTCATCTCCCCGTGGATCAAATTCTTTCGTTATAAAAACATCGATATCAAGAACGATCGGCGCATAATCATCATGAACGCCCTCTAAAGCCTGTGTTAAAAAACCACGAGCCCCAATCGCCGGGTCGTTGATATCAATTCTGGTCAGGAAACTGCCCAACGACTGATTCAACCCTGCCGGAATAGTAGGCGGCGCTTCCAGATATTCTTTGAGTTCCGTATTTAGCGGAAGTTTCAGGATATTGATATACCGGGTACCTACTCGCGTAATCGGGTCGGGCGAGACCGCATCGACATATACTTCCCATAGCCTGGCAGCCTCTTCTTTCATCTCTTCCCAGGTGTTGTAAGGTTCGAGCTGACTGAAAGTAAACCCATCCACCCGGAATTGGGCAACACGATGCCCGTCTTCAGAGCTATAACGATATCCTGCAATAGTATGGCCGATCGTTACCGTAGTCGGTTGGCCGTCTTCGTTGTGTAATCCGAATTCTCCACGCTGAAGAGTCTCGTGCTTGGGGTATTGATCAGCAATTCGCGAATATTTCGAATTTAACGCTTCAACTGTGACCTTCTCCGGAAAGGCAACCTGTATATCAATCAGCGCTTCTTTGATTGGAGCATGGGGCAGGTGCCTCTTCTCGATCATTTATTCAGTCTCGCCAGGTTGTTTCTGAAGTGTAATACCGTTCATCCGTAACTGATCCTGTTTTTCCCAGATCCAGGTCCGGATTACCCATGATCCCACCTCTGCCTTCGTAGGGCCATGAATTCCCAAGCCGACCATCTCCTCCAGGATGCGATCAGTGGTTTCATCCACCGTCAGCTGAAGTTTTACCGTTTTTACGCCATTACGACGAGCCACACCCTGCTCCTTCAAATACCTGTATAGAATCCAATTGCAATCTAATTAGAATCTCATAGGATTCTAGGTATAAGGAGGCACCAGGTCAACCCAAGAAGAAGATCCGGTACACGTTCCAGCTCAGAGGTGTACCGAAGCACGCCGCCATTACAATTAAGAGGAAGCGTAAGGTACTGTTTGGATTGGTGGGCCCGCCAGGACTCGAACCTGGGACCAAGGGATTATGAGTCCCCTGC
>CAYUOY010000204.1:0-6291 GCA_964446495.1 uncultured Woeseiaceae bacterium
GGGCTGCGGCCGGGTACTGCCTCGGAGAGCCCCAGTCCAAGTGCTGTGACCAACGGTACGGTTACCGTCGAAGTCGTCACGCCGCCGGAATCGTAGGCAAGCGGCACAATCATTTTGGGCGCCATCGCGGTCTGGATGATGACCAGCAGGTACCCTGCGCCAATAAAGTAATGCAGTGGTTGGCCGTCAATGATGCGATAGCAGCCAAGGCTCACACCAACACCCACACCGATGGCCACGGCAATGCGCAGTCCCCACACGCCGATGGTGCCGCCGGAAACCTCGTTAGCTTTCATGGAAACAGCAATAAGAGCGGGTTCCGCCAATGTCGTCGCAAATCCAATAGCCAGTGCGAACAGGTACACCCAGTAATAGTCCTGCCATACCAGCGCGGCGATATCGCGTCCGCTGACCTCGCGCAGGAACGCGGGATCGGTCAATTGTTGTGCCATCAGGCGGCCCAGGGGAAACAGCGTCTGCTCGAGGCCGACGAGAAACAAGCCCAGTCCGACCACCACGAACAGGAAGCCGACCGCGATGCGGCGCCAGTTGGGGATCGGCCCGCCGATGACCAGTAACTGGAAGGCAAACAGGAATACGACGATTGGCAGCACGTCGATGGCGCTGGCGGCGACAAATTCGAGAATGCCCCGGATCATCTCCATTACACGACGATCCCGTATATGAGAACGAATAAAATCGGCATGAGAGAGGCGAATGCGATGAGCCCGAATCCATCGGTCATCGCATTGCGACCGCTAAGCGAGCTTGCGAGCCCCACGCCTAAGGCAGTGACCAGCGGCACCGTGACCGTGGAGGTCGTGACACCGCCTGAATCATAGGCAATACCAATAATCTCTTTCGGAGCGATAGTCGTGAGCAGCACGACCAGCACATAGCCGCCAATTATCAGGAATGGCAATGACCAGTTCAGCAATATGCGCAAGACGCCGACGATCAATGCCATGCCGACGGCCAACGCCACCGTCATCCGCAGACCGAATGCGTAGCTTTCCATGGCCTGCAGCGACGCGGCAATGTGATTTGCATTGGCAGCGACCTCGGCGGCTTCGTCGGCAACCGCAATTAAGGCGGGTTCAGCGATGGTGGTGCCAAAACCAAGTACGAAGGCGAAGGTAAGCAGCCAGAAAACGCTGCCTTTCTTGGCGAGTGCGTGGGCGAGACCCTCGCCAATCGGGAATAACGCCAGGCGCAAGCCGAATATGAAAAATGCGAGGCCAGCCACAACGAGCAGCGCGCCCACGAGCATCGAAGAGAGTCGGCTGACCGGCCCATCGAATACGAAAATCTGGAATACGCCGATCACCAGAACGATCGGCAGCAAATCGCGCAGACTGGCAAGGCCATCCCTTGCAAGAGCATTCAGCGACTCTTTCAATTAAAGCGTGTGCCTCCTGAATAGGCAAATCAGACGGGATTGAGGAGATTGTGGGGATTCTAAAGAAAACGACGGCCTGTCGCACCTGTCTGCGAATGTAAAATTCATGTAAATCCCGCCGCGAGGTTTTACCTGGTGGTGTCTACGCCTTGTGCACTCCCCTCACTAACATGGTTTCCACTGATTAGGTGAAGACCGAAGGAGCACACACATGGCACTTGTAAATCGACTATCAAGACTTTTCAAAGCGGACTTTCATGCCGTTCTGGATCGTATCGAGGAGCCCGAGCAGCTACTGAAACAGGCTATCCGCGATATGGAGGATGAACTGTCCGCCACCGAGCAGCGAATCGGACTCGCTACCCATGAGCAGGATGGAATTGCCCGCCGCCGAGCCGAACTCGAGCAAAAGCTGGCCCGGATCGAGGATGAGCTTGATCTGTGTTTTGCGTCGAAGAAACAGGATCTGGCGCGCTCACTGATTCGCAAGAAACTGGAAGGGCAGCGATTCCTTGCGCGACTTGAGTCCAGTCACGCCGGGAACGACAGGGCGCTTGGCAAAGTCCGCGAGCAATTTGATGCCGATCGCGCTTCCCTGGAAGGATTGAAGCAAAAAGCGGAGCTGTTTGCGCAGCGAGTTCCTGGTGAGCATGGCCAGGCACTTGCTGACGTTGCCTGGATGGCACGAGATCTTGCGGTTAGCGACGACGAGATCGAGGTGGCGTTCCTGCGTGAACAACGGGCAAGGAGCGCAGCATGAATCGGCCATCGTTTTTTCAGGGTGTCGTCGTTGCCGCCGTGCTGGGGTTTCTGGCCTCGGCATTCGTGGCCGCATTCATACCGTTTGTCGGCGCGGGTGCCGTGACACGTCTTGTGATTCCCGGCCTGGCGCTTGCCTATCTACTGTACCTGTTCAGCCGCAACAGCGAACGGACAGGCCGAGTGACGACACTCGTTCTGTGGGGTGCGATGACCGTGACCAGTTGGTGGTTCGCACCCTCGTTGCCGCTGTACCTGCTGCTCCATATTGCCGCGATCTGGCTGGTGCGTTCGTTGTACTTCTATTCCGGCGTCTTTCCCGCGCTCATCGATATGAGCCTGAGTACGTTGAGCATGATCGTCTCCGTCTGGGCCATCTCGCGTACCGGCAGTGTGTTTCTCGCCACCTGGTGTTTCTTCCTGGTGTCGGCGTTGTTCGTGGCAATTCCCCAATCGATGCAAAAGAGAAACCAGCCGCAACGGGACATGCCTGTTGATAACGATAATTTTGAGCGGGCGAGACGCCAGGCCGATCAGGCGTTGCGCCAGCTATTTACGCCGTAAATTTCCCAGCCACTCTAACGAGGATTGAATCATGAACATCAAAGTTTTGGGCATTGCCCTGTTTACACTGACACTTGGCGCTATCGTCTATTTGCCGTCCCTGGACGCCAAGATAATTGATGCGCCCCCACCTGTGCCGATTCTGGCGAATGAAAAACCGGTTATCGACGTGGTCTTTGTCCTGGATACCACAGGCAGCATGTCCGGACTCATTCAGACCGCCAAAGAGAAGATTTGGTCAATTGCCACGACCATGGCAGCCGCGCAGCCTGCACCGGAGATTCGTATTGGTCTGGTCGCCTACCGCGATCGGGGGGATGCGTATGTCACCCAGATGGTGGATTTGTCCAGCGATCTGGATTCCGTCTATGCCACGTTGATGGACTTCCAGGCTGACGGCGGTGGTGATGGACCGGAGAGCGTCAACGCCGCACTCCATGATGCCGTCCACAAGATGTCATGGAGTCAAAGAGATCAGGCCTATCAGGTGATATTCCTGATCGGAGATGCGCCACCGCATATGGACTATCAGGACGATGTGAAATATCCAGCCATACTCGCATCTGCTGCGGAGAATGGCATCATCGTCAACACCATTCAGTGCGGAAATATGCCGACGACAGTGACACCGTGGACACAAATCGCCAGTTTGGGCAACGGCAGTTTCTTCCAGGTCGAGCAGGCGGGAAGCGCCGTCGCCTATACGACGCCGTATGACGAAGAGATAGCCGACTTGTCGGCTAAACTGGACGGAACACGCTTGTACTACGGTAGTGAGGAAGAGAAGGGTGTGATGGCCGCAAAGGTTGCCGCGACGGATAAACTGGAAGCCAGCGCATCAACGGCATCCCGAGCCCGGCGAGCTGTATTCAATACCAGTGTGGGTGGCCGAGCCAATCTCCTCGGTGAGAATGAACTGGTTGATGCTGTTGCCAGTGGCACGGTAACTCTGGATGAGATCGATGCCGACGCATTGCCGGAATTGATTAAACCAATGGCACCGGCGGAACAGAAAGCCTATATCGCGGGCCTCGCGGAGGAACGGACTGAACTGCAACGGCAGATACGGTCGCTCTCAGCCGGTCGTGAGGACTATCTGGCGAAGAAAGTGGAGGCAGCGGGTGGTTTGAAGGACTCGCTGGACCAGAAGTTATATGACGCCGTTAAAGAGCAGGGCGGCAAAGTGGGCTTTGAGTATGAAGACGGACCGGCTTACTGATTGAGGCAGAGCAGAAAACGAAGCGGGGCTGCTGGCAGCCCCGCTTTTTGCGTAATATTTGATCGGTCGCGCATCCTCCACGGACGTTCAGGTCGCAGGAGTAAGCGTTTCTCGGTATTTTATTGCCGGAAATCGATATCCAGTTCGGCTGCCATATAAAACATCGTCGCGTAAGCCGCCGTCAGGTAACGCATATCCTCAGGGATAATCTTGTCGAAAGTATCATTCGGTGTGTGGTGATAGTCGAAATAGTCGTTTGAGTTTTGCGAGAAATTCAGTGCCGGCATTCCGGCCTTGCCCAGCACGCTCATGTCCGATGCCCCTTTGGCATCATTGGCATCGCTCCAGGCGATACCCAGCGGCGCGATGAGTTTGTACATCTCTTGAATCACGGGCACGGACTTCTCACCCACGCCCGAGGTCAGGGTATGAATACGACCGCCGCCGCCGTCGACTTCCGCGCCCAGTAAATGCTGTGGAATGTCACCTTCGTGTTGTGCGAAATAGGCGCGCACGCCATAGAATCCGATTTCCTCACCGGCAAACAGCAGCACACGGATACTTCGTCGTGGCCGCGTCTCCATCTGACCGATCAGAGCGGCGGCGGCCATCATTGAGCCAACCCCTGCGCCATCATCAATGGCCCCCGTGCCTTCGTCCCATGAATCGATATGTGCGCCGAGAACCAGGTAGTCATCCGAACCTTCACGACCAGTAATCTCACCGATGATGTTGGCACTGCTGGCCGGTCCGGTGATTTCCGATGTCAGATTGATTTTCAGTTTTACCGGTTTGCCGCGTCTTAGCATGTTCTGTATCAGGATGGCGTCTGGTGGAGAGATGGCGGCCGCCGGAATTTTTTTCGTGTCTTCGACGTATCCATAACCGCTCCCGGTGTGAGCATAGCGATTGTTGTCCGTGCCCACCGAGCGAATAATAAGTGCTTCGGCGCCGCGTTTGGCCGCCACGACGTGGCCCCGTCCTCGCGCTCCCGTGCCTTTGCCATAGCCTGCCATTTCCGACTCACCCGGTTGCGGAACATAGTCGCGCATGCTGTAGGAGACGAAGGCGATTTTGCCCTTCAGGCTGTCACCTTCGGGAACGGCTTCGAGGTCTTCCAGGCTTTTGAATTCCACAATCTCGCCGACGAGATCACCGTTGGTGCCGATGCTATAACCAAGCGCTGTCAATACAATATCGTGCGGGTAGGGCGACAGAATCTCGGCATGTGCTTCGCCGCGAATCCAGCCTCGATCGAGGTCGACCTTTTCCGTCCAGACCCGGTCAAAACCGAGCTCCCGAAATTTCGCCTGTGCCCAGGCGATGACGCGCTTGTCTCCATCGGTGCCAATTCGGCGCGGCCCTACTTCTGTCGTAAGCGATTCCACGATGTCCACCGACAAATTATCCAACAACGCCCGCTCGCGGAGCAGAACGGCAGATTCCTCGATAGCTGCCGGGACGACGGCATTGTTTACGGGTGTCGTTGGTTCTGCCAGCAAGAACGGACTTGTTAACAAGCCAATGGCAGCCAGAAATACGAAAGATATTAAGCGACTTGTAGACTTGAATTGACTCATCGGTGTCAGACCTGTTGTTTGTGATAAATTTACTGAGCACTGTCTAGCATGAATCGTTACGCTTTGCAGCATGCAGGTGTGAGCAAGCCGGCATGCGATTATCGCTCTGCAAGATCGTCGCATCGGTAACGCGGTGTTGAATCCTTGCTTTTGGTGCAGGTCAGCCATTAGTGTTGGCGAGTTGTCTTGCGGCCTGGGCAGAGGTAGTGGATTTTTGAGTATTAAGATTGGAAAATTCGTCATCCGCGTTTTGGCTGGAATCTCAATATGGACAGCAGCAGTGTTGGCCGGCGGCCAGGAAACCGTCCAGGCCGTGGACGCTATCGAGCCGTTGCCAGTTGCGGTAAGCAACAATGCTGTTGCCTCGTTGACAGTTGACGGCCGTCAGTATGTCATTAGCTTTCTCGGGCTTGAAAGTGGCAAGACTTACAAGGACACGGTTAGCAAGACCTTTGTACTGGACTCGGCCAGCGGGCAATGGACGGTTGCAAAACCGGTGCCGGGTGGCGCAGGCAGGCTTGCCGGGGTTGCGGTGTCGATTGGAAGTGTGGCCTACGTATTCGGCGGCTACTCGGTGGACGCGGACGGGACCGAGGTATCGGCGCCCTGGACGCATTCCTTTGACCCGGTGAGCGGTGATTTCACCGAAAAAACCGCAATGCCGGTACCTGTCGACGATGCTGTGGCCGTTACCTTTAACGATCGGTACGTTTACCTGATCAGTGGCTGGCACGACCTCGGCAACGTGAACCTCGTGCAGCGCTATGACA
>CAYUOY010000205.1:0-6130 GCA_964446495.1 uncultured Woeseiaceae bacterium
AATGGAGCGCCCACGGGTCTGATCACTACCGAGGGATTTCGGGATGTACTGTATATTCGGGATGAACATCGCTATGACATGTTTGATCCGCAGATAGAGTATCCCGAACCACTGATCACGCGCGAGCATACCTGGGGTGTCGATGAACGTATCTATGCTGACGGTAGCGTCGGCAAGGAAGTAGACCGGGAAGCGGTAGCAGAGATCGCGAACCAGCTAAAGGCGAAGAACATTTTGTCGATCGCCGTCTGTTTCCTGAACAGTTACCGCAATCCGGACAACGAGCGTCGCTTTCGCGACCTCCTGAACGAGATCGAACCGGATCTCTTCATTACCTTGTCCAGTGATGTTGCGCCGCAGATTCGCGAATATCTTCGCACCAGCACGACCGCGATCAACGCCTACACGGTGCCCACCACGCGGCCCTATCTGAACGCCCTGATCGAAAGGCTGCAGCAGCAGGGAGTCGATCACGAACCGCTTATCATGCTCTCCAATGGCGGCGTAGTCGGAGCGCGAACGGCAGGAACGTATCCAGTCCGCATGATCGAATCCGGGCCGGCCGCAGGCGCGCTGGTAGCGGGATTCATCGCTCGTCAGCATGGTATTGAAAATCTGATCTCATTTGACATGGGTGGAACCACGGCGAAAGCGTGCATCATTCAGGGTGGTGAACCGCTGGTGATTGGTGATTTTGAGGTAGACAGACGCTACCGATTCAAACCCGGAAGCGGTATGCCGATTACCGTGCCATCGATTGACATGATTGAAATTGGTGCCGGCGGTGGCTCGATTGCACGAGTCGATTCTCTGGGGCTGCTCAAAGTCGGACCTGATAGCGCCGGTAGCAATCCGGGACCTGCCTGCTACGGGCAAGGTGGAGAGAATGCCTGCGTAACGGATGCCGATGTCGTCCTTGGCATTCTCGATCCGCTCAATTTCCTCGGCGGCGATATGATGCTCGACAGCGGCGCGGCCAGGGCGGCGGTAAAAGAACTTGCGGATACGCTTGGCACGTCGGTTGACGATGCTGCACATGGAATATTCAGTGTTGTGGGGGAATCCATGGCCGCCGCCGCACGCGCGCACGCGACCGATCGCGGTGTGAACTACCGCGGCCTGCCCATGCTGGCATTCGGCGGTGCGGGTCCCGTTCACGCTTGCTACGTTGCGGAGCGACTCGACAGCACCGAAGTTATTTATCCAGCGATGGCCAGCGTTCTGAGTGCCTTTGGCACACTGGTGACTCCGGCCAGGCTTGACCTTGCTCGCGGCGGCCTGTACCGACTCAGCGACATCAACTGGTCGGACGTTGATCCTCTCATTGCTGCCATGCTTGCCGAAGGTACGACGGCGCTGGTCGAAGCGGGCCTCGATGAAACCGCGGCTGGATTCGAGTTCGCGGCTGACATGCGCTATGTCGGGCAGCAAAACGAAGTCCCGGTACCTTTGGCCGGCGACCCCAGAAGCAGCGAGAACCAGGATGACCTGCGAGAACGGTTCAACACCATTTACGAAAAACTCTACGGGCTGCGGCTGGACGAGATGGATGTCGAAGTCGTCAGTTGGCGTGTCACGGCGCACGGCGGCGAGGCACAACGGGCGGTAATGGTGTCATTGCCCGAGACCGATGGTGCACCAAAGTCACATCGACCTGTTTACATCGAGAGCCGGCACATCGATGTTCCGGTCTATGACAGGAACAGGTTGGCGCCGGGACAGACTATCGCCGGACCCATCATCGTGGAAGAGCGTGAAACCACCGTATTTATTTTGGCCGGATGGATGCTGTCAGTACACAACGACGGCAGCCTGATTGCGAAGAGGCAGGACTAGAGAAATGGAAAAACTGGACGGCATCGAGCTGGAAATCATGTGGGGCAACATGATCAGCATCGTCAGCGAGCAGGCGAAAGCCCTGCAGCGGATTGCCTTCAGCCCGATCGTTCGCGAGGCAGGTGATCTGGCGACCGCCTTGTTCGACGCCAATGCACAGATGGTCGCGCAGGCCGTTACCGGCACACCGGGGCATATCAACTCGCTCGCCGCGGCGGCCGGACACCTCGTCGATGTTATTCCGCCGGAATCTCTTAACCCCGGCGATGTGCTGATAACTAACGACCCATGGATGTCGGCCGGTCATTTTTTTGATATCACCCTGCTTACCCCAATATTCCGCGATAACAAGTTGATTGGCTATTGCGGGTCGACCATTCACCATACGGATATTGGTGGTTACGGGGTCGGCGCCGGCGCCAGAGATATCCATGAAGAGGGACTGTGGATTCCGGTCATGAAGCTGTACGAGCGTGGCGAACCTAACCAGACTCTGCACAGCATTATTCGCCGCAACGTGCGCACGCCTGAGTCGATATTCGGCGATCTTGCCGCACAAGTGTCCAGTGGAAAAATGGGCGGTGAAAGACTCAATGCGATGTGTGATCGCTACAATCTGGATGATATTGTCGACCTGTCCGAAGAGATCATTTCCCGCTCGGAAGCGGCGACACGCGATGATATCCGCAAATTACCGGGCGGGACCTATCATGGCGAGACTGAATTCGATGTGCCGGGAGGCGAGGTCATCACGCTCAAGACTGCGCTGACCATCGATACGGAAAGGGGTGAAATCAGCATCGATTTCGCCGGCAGTTCCGGCCCCAGCCAGAGTGGCATTAACGTGGTAACCGCATACACGCATGCGTACAGTACGTTCGCGATTCGCAGCATCCTGGATCCGGATTTACCCAACAATGCCGGCAGCCTGGCACCGATCATTATCACGGCGCCAAAAGAATGTATCGTTAATGCGCAATACCCCTCGCCCGTCAATGCCCGACATGTTGTCGGCATGTATGTGCCCTTTCCGATTTTGAAAGCACTTGCCCAGGTTGTCCCGGACAAGATACTCGCCGAAGGATCAGGCGCTGTCTGGACCATCCAGGTACAGGGCCGCGATGAGGGCGGCCAGCCGTTCACCAGTTCAATGTTCAATTACTCCGGTGGCATGGGCGCTCGCAAGACCAAAGCGGGCCTGTCGGCAACCTGCTATCCGACAGGCGTCGCTGCCGTGCCTGTCGAAATTCTGGAAGCATCGATCCCCATTGCATTCACTTGCAAGGAACTGGTTTTGGGCACCGGTGGTGAAGGCCTGCATAAAGGCGGTGATGGACAACGTATCGGTTTTCGCATGCGAACCGGTCAGGACTGGCTGCTCAATGCCATACCGAGCCGCCTGAATTCGCAGGCACAAGGCATGTTTGGCGCTGGCAGCGGAGCCGCCGGAAAATTCCTGATCAATGGCGAGCCTAGCTCCGAGGCCAAGAAACTTGCCATGCAGGCAGAGGACGTGGTGCTGATGCAGACGCCGGGTGGTGGAGGTTACGGCAAAGCCTAGGGAGCTACTGATTTATTCCAAACTGATATCTTGTTCCAACAAATTCCTTATGTTTGGTGGAATCTATTTTGTGGGGTCGCGCGACCTGACGCGCGACCCCACAAATCCAAACTCCCACACCCTGTTGGCTGCTGCAGAATAAATCAGGGGTTCCCCAGCCCAAAACAACCGCAGCCTGCCCGGCCCTACTCCTGGGTGTAATTTGGGGGAACCTGCGGATTCTCCCCCCCCTTGACCCATAGCAATATCTCATTTCCCCACGGATCGGAGAAGGCATGATTGAAACCGCCAAACTCAGCCCAGAAATGGTCGCGCCAGAGGATCGTCCCTCCCAGACGCTCCGCCGTACTCAGAATTCTGTCAACGGAGTCATCTTCACTCACCATGATCCAGATACGTGCCCTTCGCCCGTCGGCGGCCAGCTTGCGTGGTTCAACCCCGTCCGGGTCCGGATTCGGCCGGGCATTGGCCGCATTAAATATACCCAGGTGCAAGTTACCCACTTCGCTTTGCGTACCATCCGCCAGACCGAAGTTTTGGCCCGGCACCATGCGATGGTAGTTCCCGTTTAGTCGCGGGTCATCTTCCCAGCCAAACACCTCCGAGTAGAATTCTCCCGCTGCATCGGGGTCATCAGAGGCAAGATCGACGAAAATAAGCGTATTGGGATATGACATGTTTTGATACTCTCCATGGTCGCCCGGTGGCACTCCCAAAGGACGGGGGTATGATCGGGTTCAGTTGAATTATGATTGACGCCGACAGGTTAGCAGGCCCGCTGGTGGGGCTGCAAGCCACGGGCTACGGAGTTCGTTTTTGATCGAATTTGGATACTGGGAACAGCTCCAATTCACACGGCACAGCATGTGCGAGAGTCTACGTTATGCAATTGATTCAAAAAACAGATGGCACGCCGGTGGATTTCCTGGCCGATGGGAGCATCGCGACGATCGGTGTTTACGACGGTCTGCACCTCGGTCACCAGCAACTGCTTGATCGCGTGTTGGCGGAAGCGCAAGCATCACAATTACCGTCACTGGTCATGAGTTTCGAGCCTACTCCGCAAGAATATTTTTCACCGCAGAACCCGCCGCCCAGACTGATGCGCTTCGACGAAAAATGTAAGGCTCTCGATGAATATGGCATCGACGTCTATTATTGCGCACAATTCGACGCCGACATGCGCAGCATCACAGCCGCAGCATTTATTCAGGAAATTCTTCTCGATTCACTCCAGGTACGCAAGTTGATCGTCGGCGATAGCTTTCATTTCGGCATGAATCGTGGCGGCAACATAGAGCACTTGGAAACGGCCGCGGCAAAACTCGATTTCGAGGTATTACGAGTTCCTGGCGTCACATTTGAGGGCGAGACCGTTAGCAGCACAGCCGTTCGCCACGCCCTGGCGGCTGGCGACCTGCAACGCGCTGCTGCCTTGCTGGGCCGTCCTTACAGAATGTCCGGTGAGGTTGTCGAAGGAAAGCATCTTGGCCGAAAACTCGGCTTCCCAACAGCGAACATTAACCCGGACCGGCTGCAGGTGGCTTTCATGGGTATCTTCGCGGCACAGGTCTTCGGCCTGGGTCCGGAAGCATTGAATGGCGTCGCGAGTCTCGGCACGCGCCCGACGGTCAACGGTACCAAGCCGTTGCTTGAGGTGCATATCTTCGATTTTGATGAAGATATATACGGTCAGGATATTCAAGTCGATTTCATCGAAAAACTAAGGGATGAGGAAAAATTCGACGATCTCGACGCGCTCATTGATCAAATGCGAAAAGATGCGGTACAGGCGCGGGAAATTCTCGCCGCACTTGGGTAAATTCTGATAACGAGATCGTGCGCCGCGGGTGCGCCAACGAATGGACACAGGAGTCTGTCCTGACAAACGAAGCTCAAATTTTGAACTTGAGCCTACACCGAATCTCGTTCCACGACTCCATCGATCGCATGATATGCCGATAAGATGGCACCTTCCTGCCAACCTTGCAAAATACTCAAATGCTCACCGGCGAAGAATATATTCTCATCGGGCGTCAGCAACAGCCCTGGGGTTGAGGTCCCCCAGGCGCCCAGCTGAAACGGTACTTTCGGCCACGAAATCGACAAGCCCCGGCTCACTTCATTGGCGTATTCTGAATGCAGGTTGCCACCGGCTGTGATGCTGGAGTTCAGTCGTTGTTGAAGCATCTGATTGGCAAAATTGTCCCCGGCCGTACCGCCAAACATATAAGCACCCACCAGGATGCCCTGATCTTTTCCATAGCCGCTATTGGGATACCAGATCTGCGTAATATCCTGTGTGGTCCAGGATATACCACCATAAATATTGTGGTCTTGCTCCCAGAACCGTCGTGACTGGAAGGCAACCTTGCCGGCCGACGAATAAGTGAAATTACTGAGCGCCGTTTGATGCCCGGCGGCGAAATCGTTCGGGATACTCCGCAAGACAGTGGCCGGAATGGTGCATACGCAATAATCCGCATCAACACCCAGGGACGTACCGAACCTGTCCCGATAGACAATCCGGACTCCGTTCACGCTCTTTCGTACCTCACTCACAACGGCCTCATAAATGATGTCTGACGAAACACGTGTCTCGAATGCCCTGGCAATTCGATCCATACCACCTGTCGGCTGCAACATGGTGGCTTGCTGATTGAGTCCTTCCGAAAAATCCGTGCGAAGCTGCAGAAAAGAATCAGCAATCAGGTCTCGCAACTGCAATGGATT
>CAYUOY010000206.1:0-6072 GCA_964446495.1 uncultured Woeseiaceae bacterium
ACGTCGATGGACCATCTTACACGTCGAGACCTGCCGCGACCCTCGAGATCCTGACGCAATACGCCCAATAGTTGGTGCAACATGCGGCGGTCACGACTTTGCAGCAACAGCTGACCCCGGTAACGCCCGGCTCTTCGTTCCATCGGTGCGGCTACCGGACCAAGCACACGTACACCGTCCAGTTGTGCGGCACTCGCACAGGCGGCGGCAGCCTGCAGGAACTCCCAGGTTTGCTCGCGCTGGTGTGCGGAGACACGCAACAGGGCGAGTCGGGAAAACGGCGGCCAGGCACAGGCCTCCCGCTCGGCCAGTGCAACCCGGGCCACCTGGTGGTATCCACCGCTAAACAATTCAGTCCAGAATGAATTTTCCGCGAACGCTGTTTGAATATAGACTTCGCCCTGCTGACTTTCGCGCCCCGCACGACCGGCGACCTGAATCAGGCTTTGGGCGAGTCGCTCGCTGCCGCGAAAATCGGTGCTGAACAAGCCCTGATCGGCGTTGATGACGCCGACCAGCGTCAGGTTCGGAAAGTGATGCCCCTTCGACAACATCTGGGTACCGACCAAAATCCTGGCCTCGCCACTCATCGCCATGGCGAATGCCTTGTCCATGGTGCCCTTGAGTCTGGTGCTGTCGCTGTCAATTCGAGTGATGGTCTGGTCCGGAAAATGGACTTTCAGGGCAGCCTCAATTCGTTCCGTACCTTGCCCCAGTGGCACACAGGATCCGCCGCATTCAGCGCAACGGCGCTCGAGTGAGCGGGAGGCTCCGCAGTGATGACAACTTAAGCGGTTGCTGCCGCGATGCACGGTCATGCGCGAGTCACAGCGACCGCACTCCGCCATATGCCCGCAATCCGAGCAGATAAGCGTGGGCGCGAAACCACGTCGGTTAATGAACAGCAGCGCCTGGTAGTCGCGCTCGATATGATCGCTGATGGCCTTTAGCAGTGGTCCGCTCAATCCATCCTCGACGGCATGTTTGTTGAGATCGATCAATCGCATGAGCGGCACAACGGCGCCACCGGCACGCGAAGTCAGGGTTAAATGCTGATAAGCGTCATCTTTTGCTCGCTGCAATGTTTCCAGCGATGGCGTCGCTGAACCCAGGATCACGGGAACGTCGAGGCGTTTGCCCCTGGCGATGGCCAGGTCTCTCGCGGAGTAACGCAGGCCTTCGGATTGCTTGAACGAGGCATCGTGTTCCTCATCCACAATGATGAGTCCGGGCGAATGGAGCGGTACGAAAATCGCAGATCGTGTACCAAGCACAAGCGGCGCCTGGCCTGAACGAGCGCTGCGCCAGGCAATGAGTCGTTCGGTATCACTGAGGCCTGAGTGCAAGAGCATGGGCGCCACACCAATTCGCTCTTTCAGGCGTGCCACGAACTGCGCCGTCAATCCAATTTCCGGTACGAGTATCAACACCTGTTTGCCGGCCGCGAGAACGTCCTGCATGACGCGTAAGTACACTTCCGTCTTGCCGCTACCGGTCACACCGTCGAGCAAAGTGGTGCAAAAGCCAGGTTCCCCGGTGAGTGCCTTTATTGCCTGGAGTTGCTCCGGGTTCAGGCGTGGTCCCGGTTGCGGCTTATTTCTGTCCGGTCGATCACTGGCATCATCAACAATCTGTTCAACGCGTAGCCAGCCTTTTGCGATCAGCGTCTTTCGTTGCGGTCTCCAGCCAGGCAGCCTGGTGTCGAGGTCGGTGCAGGCTGTCGCTGTTTCTGCGTTCAGCGCCCGCAGCAATTCAGCCTGCCGGGGAGCACGCGGCGCGATCTCATCCGGGTCGACGGCCGCCCCTTCCGTCGTCAACAGGATCGAGTCAATCATGGACAGCAGCGATTTTCCCTGGCGCAATGAGGTCGGCATCGCGGCGGCGACAACCTCTCCGATCGGGTGCTGATAGTAGTCGCTGACAAAACGAATGAGCCAGAGACCGTCGTCATCGAAGAGCGGCTCCGCATCGATCAGGTGGATGGCGCGGCGCAATTCGCCGCGGGGTAACGCGCTCGTCGTCGCCGTCTCGATGATCAGGCCGGTTTGCTTGCGGCGGCCGAACGGAATTTGCACGCGGCAACCGGCCTGTGGAACCGACGCGGTGTTTTCCGGAGGCAGATAGTCAAACAGACGTGTCAGCGGCACGTTGATGGCAACCCGCAGCACAGGCTCCGTATTCATGGCGATGGAGAGCCTCGACGCGGCGTTATCGACATTTCGGAATCATCAGTAATATCAACCATTTAGGAAAAACATAAGGTTATTATATTTAACATAAGAAAATCTCGCACCGATTCCGGTCAACCATGCGCAGACCAAAACGTTAACAGGATTAGGACGGATTTCAGATTCTGCGACCGGCCATCAGGGTGACGGAGGTTGAAACGGGTGTCGAAGCTCCATTAGACCCTATGCAACAGCGAAGGTGAATACAATGAATGAGACGGATCTCAATGAAAATCGAACGACGACCGGTAACAAATGAACGCCTGGGTTGGCGATTTTGCGGTATCTTGCACTGACGTGGGCGATACGGGAATCAAGCCGCTGCAACGCGAACAGGAGCTCAACCGGTTTCTTGCGGACGTCGAGAGACGTGCGCTCAGAATCGCAGAAATCGCCATTCGGGACCGCGATGAGGCGCTTGATCTGGTGCAGGATGCGATGCTGAAGCTTGCTCACAAATACCCGCACAAGGACGGTGAAGAATGGCCGCCGTTGTTTTACCGGATTTTGCAGAACGGCATCAGGGATTATCATCGACGTAGCAAGGTGCGCAACAAAGTCATGGTCTGGTTCGGCGCCGGGCCCGCGGCCGACAAGGAATATGATGCTATTGCGGCGGCACCCGACCCGGGCGGCCGAACGCCGGAGGAGCAACTGCAAACCGGTCAGGCCATGGAGAAGCTGGAACGCGCCGTTGGTTTGCTGCCGAGACGACAACAGGAAGCCTTCACGCTGCGCACTTTTGAAGGTCTGGACGTCGTCGCAACCGCAGTGGCTATGGGGGTCAGCTCCGGTAGCGTGAAAACACATTATTTCAGGGCCGTGCATTCGTTGCGGGACTCCCTGGGAGAGCATTGGTCATGAAAAATAGAGAAGACATTGATGTTGTGACGGCAGAGGCACGTTTGGTGTCACAGGCCAAAAGCCATTTTGACGAAAGTGTTGACGGTCTTGACGCGGCAACTTTGTCGCGACTGAACAGGGGCCGACACGCGGCGCTCGCCGCAATGTCGAGAGGTGACCGTCGCGGGCGCTGGAACCCGTGGTTGCCACTGGCCGGGGCTGCCGCCGCTGCCGTTTTCGCCGTGGTTCTGTGGCGCGGCAATCCTTCGTTGGATGAGGCGCTAACGCCGCCGACTGCGGCAGATTTCGAACTACTGTTGAATCAGGACGAATTCGAAATGCTGCAGGACCTGGAGTTCTATAGCTGGATTGAAATTGACAAAGACAGCAACGGCAATGTCGGTTAGTCGTTACGCGAAAATGGCCCTCATTTTGGGCCCGTTGGGATTGATCTCGATGGCCCTGGGGGCCGACGAGGTGCAACCGGATCTTGAATTTCTCGAGTATCTGGGTAGCTGGGAAGAGTCGGATGAAGAATGGTTGTTGTTTAGGAATGAGCCGGATCAGGAAGCGGTTGCCGATGGCGACCGGCCGAGCGATTCCACACCTCGGCGCGAAGCGTCGACGGAGTCAGACGATGAAACGTAATTCAGTATGCCTGGTGGTTATGACATTCATATTGTCGCTGGGCAGCAGCGCCATGGCGGCCGATGATGTACTCGCCTGGCAGGATCTAAGCGCTGCACAACAAGAAATTTTGCGGCCCTATGTCGACGACTGGTCATCAATCAGTGCGGAACGACAATCAAGACTGGTGGAAGGAGCACAGCGCTGGTCGGAAATGCAGCCGGCTGATCGTGCCGCGGCCCAGACCCGCTTTCAAACGTGGCGCAACCTTGACGATGTGCAACGCACCGATATTCGTCGTCGCTATCAGGAGTTTCAGCGGCTGCCAGCCAGTGAGCGTGCGCGGATTCGCAGCAATTTCGATCACTTTCGATCGCTGCCTGCCGACCGGCGCCAGCAACTCCGCGATCGATATCGTCGTATGACACCGGAGCAACGACAGAGAACGCGCGATCGCCTCCGTGATCGCAGTCGTGCGACGCGACCGAATTCAGCACGAGACCGCCGCCCCGGCCACTAACCCGGACCCGCGTCGCGACCGGAACTCCCTCACCGGGGGCAGGACTCACGGTACTCTGCCCACCGGGCTTTGATTTTCCGCGCGCGTGCTGCACACTAGCAGCCTGTTGAAAAAATCCTGCATGGCATTTTCAACAGGCTGCCAGATGCGAGGAGGAAGGACAGATGTTGCTTGGCTCCGCGGACACGCTTTCCCAACAGGTTCTGCGAACCGATGTTGCCGGAATGCCGCTTGAATGGATTGACTACCGCGACGCGGTCAGGCTCTACCATTCGGAGCAGGTTGCCTATGCCTGTGGCACCTACCTGTACACTGTTTTTGGAGGCTTCAGCTCCGCCGATGGTCACCGCAGCCGTATAGACGTCAGTTCCATTATTGCAACGCGCGGCACCAGCCAGGGTCTGGCGTTCATGCGCGATCAATATGTTCCGCCTCTGAACAATCGAACCTTGTTCAAGCGAGACGCCAATCTCTGCCTGTACTGCGCGATCCGCTTTCAAACACGTGACCTGACCCGTGACCACATCACGCCACTGTCGCAAGGCGGCAAGGACGTATGGAACAATGTTGCAACGGCCTGCCGTCGCTGCAACAACCACAAAGGCGGGCAAACACCGGAACAGGCGGCCATGCAACTTATTGCAGTACCATTCACACCGACCTACGCCGAATATATCTATCTCAAGGGCCGACGTGTTCTCGCGGATCAGATGCAATACCTGCTCGCTCATATCCCGCGCTCCAGTCCGTTGCACGCGCGCCTGACAGATCATCTCTCAGAGGGCGAAAGCGTCGCCGAACTGGTTGCCAATGCAGTATCTGATTGACGCCAGCGTCTACATATTCAGAGCCTACTATTCGATGCCCGACGACATGGTCGACGACCAGGGCAATCCGGTAAATGCGCTGTATGGTTTCTGTCGTTTTCTCGGCGACTTCATGGAGCAGGTAAAGCCAGCGCACGTCGCAGTACTTTTCGACGAGAGTCACGCCACTAACTTTCGCACCGAGATTTACCCACAATACAAAGCCAACCGGGATCCGGCACCAGCGGACCTCAAACGCCAGTTCGGTCAGTGTCGGGAGTTCACGCGTTCGCTCGGGCTGATGGCGTGCTCACACCCCAACTACGAAGCGGATGATCTGATTGGTACGCTCGTCCACGAAGGCCGTCGCGAAGGACGAGCCTCAACGATCATCACCCGCGACAAGGATCTTGCTCAGTTGGTGGCCAGGGACGATGTGTTCTGGGATTATGCCGGCAAAGGTCGTATCAGCTATGAGCAAATCCCGGCTGTCTTCAATGTATGGCCCGAACAAATCGCCGATTTTCTCGCGCTGGCTGGCGACAGTGTCGACAACATCCCGGGCGTGCCCGGCGTAGGGCGCAAAACCGCCACGGCACTTTTGCAGCATTTCGGCAGCCTCGAAAAAGTCTACGACAATCTGGATACTGTGCACGAGGTAAGTGTCCGCGGCGCGAAAACACTCGGCGCCAAACTGGATCAGCACAAAGATGCCGCCATGCTGGCCCGGCAGTTGACCGGCATTGCCTGCGATGCTTCTTTCGAGCGTCCCGACGCCGGCTTGCGGCCGCAAGCGCCGGATCTGGGCGCGGTCAATGCGTTGTTTGACAGGGCAGGGATAGGCACAGCGCTGCGACGGCAGGCGGAGCGGGTTAGCGACTTGTATTGATCCGAGGCTTGGACTTTCGGATGTGTCTGGCGTATGCGGGGTTGCGGTTCGGTGGGCCGGGGTGAGTATCCACTCACTCGGAGAGCCTTAACTCGATCGTGGACACTCACCCCGGCCCACCGAACCGCCCGGATACTTCGATACGGATTCGGCGCTGTG
>CAYUOY010000207.1:0-2434 GCA_964446495.1 uncultured Woeseiaceae bacterium
GCCACACCTGCATTGGGGCGTAAGTCTGAATGACGCACGCGTTGATCCCATGCTGTTTCTGGATGAAACACCACCCACACACGGTGAACAATGAAAACAATCAGCCGGGCGCTATTATCTGCCAATCTGAGGTATCTGCGCCAACAACAAGGCTGGAGCCAGGAGGCACTGGCAGAACACTGCGGCCTGCATCGAACTTATGTGGGTGCTGTTGAGCGTGGTGAACGCAACATCAGTCTGGACAACCTGGAGCGGCTGGCAGATGCACTCGGTGTTACGCTCTGCATACTTCTGGATCCGTGCCCCGATGCACACGACATTCGAGATGTTGTTGGTCATTATCAAATACAACCATCAACCACAGATTGCAACGTATATACGGCAATCTGCTACTTATAGTCTGTCGACGCAAATGTCGGAGTGCTTTTAAATGTCTACCCATGAAGACAAATGCAAGGAAGCACCTAGCCCGACAAGTACGCCTGCTACGTACTAACCGAGGCTGGTCCCAGGAAGTCCTCGCTGAACTCAGTGGACTTAACCGCAGTTACATTGGCGCTATAGAACGTGCAGAGCACAATATAGGTCTGGACCCCCCCAGCTGACGCCGCAACAAACATTCGAAAGGCACCGACGACCAACCGGTCACACATCTAACCACGCCCGACCACTACCTGATCCGGACTAGCTCGATTGCCGCCTTACATCGACATACATCGTCAGCTTCTGTCCAGGTCGCAGAATCTTGTTTTTGTCAATTTTATTCCAGCGCAACAAATCGGACACGGTGATGCGAAAGCGACTGGCGATCAAATACAGCGAATCGCCCCGGCGTACGGTATAACGCAATTTTCGCGTAGTGCCATTGCTGTTGGAAGCAGACGACGGCGGTGCTTTCGAGGTCCAGATCACCAGCTTCTGACCAATCGAAAGTGTGTCCCTGGGCGCCATGCCATTCCAGCCGGCGAGGTCGCGTGTGCCCACGCCATAGCGTTGTCCAATGGACCAGAAGCTGTCCCCGGAGGCGACCATGTAATCAACCCGATTGCCTTTGCGTTGTCGATTTTGCGTGCTTGCGCGGCGTTCATCGGCACTCTTGTTATAGGCACTCAATTGCCGCGTCGCGACGGGAATCATCAGGTAAGAACCCGCGCGAATGGTGTTGTTGCGCATTCCGTTGGCCGATCGAATGGCCGCAAGCGTTGTACCGTATTTCTCGGCAATAACGGATATGGCCTCGCCGTTGCGAACCTTGTGACGTTTCCAGCGAACTCGCTCATTCTCCGGTACGGCCGCCAGGGCCGTGCCAAAATCACCGGCGGATGCAACCGGCAGCCGCAGTTCATGCGGTCCGGCCGGGTCGGTCGCCCAGCGATTCAGTCCGGAATTGAATTGATACAAATTGTCGAGCGTCATCCCGGCGAGCTCGGCGGCGAGTGCCAGGTCCAGCTGCCCGCCAATCTCCAGCGAAACAAACTGTGGCTCGTTGATGATTTCCGGCAACGTGACGCCATGGGCGGCCGGATCACGCACGATTTCGACCAGTGCCATCAACCGCGGTACATAGGCACTGGTTTCGCGCGATAACTTCAGGTTCCAGAAATCAATGGGTTTCGAGGCGCTGCGATTACGCCGTACCGCTTTGCGAACATTGCCTTCGCCGGAATTGTAGGAGGCAATCGCACGCAGCCAGTCGCCGTCATTGAACTTATGCAAATAGGCGAGGTAGGCCAGGGCGCCACGAGTGGAGTCGACGACGTCGCGGCGACCGTCATACCACCAGTTCTGCCGTATGCCAAAGCGCCGGGCGGTTCCCGGAATAATTTGCCAGAGTCCTGCGGCGCGTCCGTGTGAATAGGCGAACGGATCGTAGGCACTTTCAACCATCGGTAGCAGCGCGAGTTCGAGTGGCAGGTCATTCGCGATGATTTGCTCGGTGATATAGGGCAGAAATTGCTGCGCCCGATTGAATACTCGGGTGAGGTATTCCGGATGTCGCACGAACCAGTTGAGCTCGCCTTCAACGCGGCTGTTCATAACCGGCTGAATGGAAAAGCCTCGGCGAAGCTGGTCCAGCAGGTCATTCCAGGGCTTGCCAGGAGAAGTTTCAACAGGCTGATAGTCCTCGAGCGTCAGCCAGAGGCGGTCGTCGGATGCGTCGATTGCCGGTTGCGCGCCATGGCTCAGGCTGGTGGCGATGGCAGGCGGTAGTTCCGCGGCGGCGGTATTCGCCCAGGCGGCGATCAAAATCGTGAAGCAGGTGGCTGTTTTGAGGCTGAAAACAGGGAATCTTGTCTGAAATTGGTAGCGCATCGGGCTATCCTACGCACAGAGTTTAGGGTTGCAAGTGCCGGTGTCACCATTGGTCGTGAAACCGGGGATTCGATTGGGCTCAGTGGGTCGCGCGTCAGGTCGCGCTCCTACAGAAGGAGCA
>CAYUOY010000207.1:2534-6054 GCA_964446495.1 uncultured Woeseiaceae bacterium
GATTCGATTGGGCTCAGTGGGTCGCGCGTCAGGTCGCGCTCCTACAGAAGGAGCAAAACCCGACCCACGATCAGTTTCGACCGTCGCAATTTTGTAGGAGCGCGACCTGACGCGTGACCACGAGCCCAAAGAGAGCCCATAGCCAAAACGCACCACAGCTATAAACAGAACAGGAAACGCATGCCAGAGCGCAACAAAAAAACGCACTTCGAAACCACCCGCGACTGGCTGGAAACCCCGCTCGGTCAGATCCTGATAGGTCAGGAGTCACGACTGGTCGAAGAAGTGCTGGACGGTCTGTTTGGCGAGGAGTGCCTGCAGCTGGGCCTGTGGGGCGAGCCAATGACCTTTCTCCGTTTCGCCCGCACCCAGCGCAGTGCCAGCATCGCCAATCCACTCAACGTACTGCCGCACGAATCCCCCAGCGCCTACGGTCGCATGCACCGCTTGCCGGTCGCCTCGGACTCGGTCGATGTGGCCATACTCCCGCATACCCTCGATTTCAGCGACCGACCGCACGAGATTCTTCGCGAAGTGCACCGCGTGCTCCGTTCTGACGGTCACATGGTCATCCTTGGCTTCAAACCGGGTGGTCTGTGGGGTTTGCGAAGGCTCGTTCCCGGGGCCGGATTGCCCCCGCATATGCATCACCCGATTGGCGACCGACAACTTTCTGACTGGCTCAAACTGCTGGATCTGCGTATCCACGGACTGAATCGATACCTGTTTCGCTGGCCGCTGACGGGCAAGCATGCTTCGCCGTCCACCGTTTGGGAGGAGCGAGGGCGACGCTGGTGGCCGGAGTTTGCGGCATGCTATATGCTCACCGCCCAGAAGCGGGTGTTCACATTGACGCCCGTCAAGCAGCCGTGGCGCTCACGACCGAAAGTGGTTGGTGGCCTGGCAGAGCCCACCACCCGAGTGTCAAGAATCCGTTTTGACGAAAACAGTTGAGATTTACACCGACGGCGCTTGTCGGGGCAATCCCGGGCCGGGCGGTTGGGGCGCTTTGCTGATTTCAGGCAAAGACCGCAAAACCCTGCACGGCGGCGAAGCCGCGACGACGAACAATCGTATGGAACTGATGGCGGCGATTGAGGCCCTTAACGCACTGCGCGGTTCGCGTGAAGTCACGCTCTATACAGACTCGAAATACGTCATGGATGGCATGCTGGAATGGTTGCCAGGGTGGAAAAAGCGCGGCTGGAAAACGGCCAGTAAAAAACCCGTCAAGAATCAGGATTTGTGGCAAATGCTGGATGCGGCGGCGGAGCGTCACTCCATCAAATGGCAGTGGGTTCGCGGGCATACGGGGAACGTGGGTAACGAGGCAGCGGATGCGCTGGCGAATCAGGGCATTGATGAGCTTTGAGGCTCGATTTGTCATCGACTGCTCGCCAGACCCCGTTCCCGCAATCGCGCCATGCTGGTACGGAAACTCACACGCGATCGTACGTTCCGAAGATTTCCCGTAAACTGCCGCCATGCGACAAATCGTCCTCGACACTGAAACAACCGGTCTCTCTACCGCCAACGGACACCGAATCATCGAAGTAGGCTGCATCGAGCTGGTTAATCGCCGCTTTACCGGCCGCGAATACCATCGCTTCATTCATCCCGAACGGGACATTGACGAAGGTGCCGAACGCGTACACGGCATCTCGCTGGCGGATCTCGAAGGGCAGCCGCGATTTGCCGAAATTGCCGAGGAGCTGCTGGAGTTCCTGCAGGGAGCTGAACTGATCATCCACAACGCCGCCTTTGACGTGGGTTTCATTGAGCATGAGCTCAAGCTGATGAAACATCCCAAAGCCAGCATTGATGATCACGCCACCGTGCTCGACACGCTGGAGCTTGCGCGAGAAATGCACCCTGGACAGCGCAACAGTCTTGATGCGCTGTGCAAGCGGTATGAAGTCGATGCCTCTAAACGGGATGTGCATGGGGCGCTCATCGACGCCGAGTTGCTGGCGTTGGTCTATCTGGCGATGACCGGGGGCCAGACGGCACTCTCTCTTGCTGCGGACGAGCCGACGGTATCGTCAGTCAGTGGCGAAGTAGCGGTCGCGGAACGTCGTGCCGATCTGGATTTGGTGATCACCAGCGCCAGCGACGATGAGATGGAGGCCCACGAAAAACTTCTGGACAAGATTGCTGAAGCGGGTCAGTGCGTCTGGCGGGATTGAGAAAATGGCTGTGCCTTGAGGTTCACGCGGACAACGCGGCGGACTGGCACAGTCCCCCATCGCCTCCTTTTTTTCAGCGTCATGCTGCCAAACCCTCCGAAAATCGTTAGAATCTCTCGACAATAAACAATCTGCCGGGCTCCACGCCCTGGCCCATAACAGGAAAACGAATGACACCGCAGACAATGGCCGCTGCTTTGCGCAAAAACTTCCTCGGGCATTCCCCGGATTGGTACAAGATGACGATCATCGGATTCCTGATTCTGAATCCGGTTTTGATGCTGACAACGGGTCCGTTCATTGCCGGTTGGGTGCTCATCGGTCAATTTATCTTTACACTGGCGATGGCATTGAAGTGCTACCCCCTGCAGCCAGGCGGTTTGCTGGCGGTAGAGGCAATTATTATCGGTCTCGCGACCCCGGAGATGGTGTACCACGAAGCGGAAACCAATTTCCCGGTGATCATGTTGCTGATGTTTATGGTGGCCGGCATCTACTTCCTGCGTGAGATGCTGTTATTCGCGTTTACCAAGATTCTCCTCGGCGTACGCTCGAAAATCCTGTTGTCGCTGATGTTTTCCTTCTCGGCCGCCTTTCTTTCCGCATTCCTCGATGCACTGACTGTGACGGCCGTTGTCATCACGGTGGCCGCTGGTTTTTACGGTGTCTATCACAAAGTGGCCTCGGGTAAGACGCTGGATCTCGATCATGATCCCGCCACCGACGAAGAGGTGGCTGACCTGCATCGCAGCGATCTGGAGGAGTTTCGCAGTTTCTTGCGCAACCTGATGATGCATGCGGCGGTGGGCACGGCGCTCGGTGGCGTCACCACATTGGTCGGCGAGCCACAGAATCTGCTGATCGGCGAGGTCATGGGCTGGAATTTCGCCACTTTCTTCATGAAGATGGCACACATTTCCCTGCCTGTACTGGCGGTGGGGCTTATTACGTGCATGTCGCTTGAGTACTTCAAACTATTCAGCTATGGCACACCACTGAGCGACAAAGTGCGTTTGGTGCTGGAAGAATATGAGCTGGAAATGACGGCCAAACGCACCAGGCAAGAGACCAGTACGTTGATCATTCAGGGCATAGTTGCAGTGATTCTCGTGGTGACGCTGGCCTTCCATCTGGCCGAGCCAGGCATTGCCGGTCTGCTCGTGATCGTGCTCGCAACCGCATTCAACGGTGTGACAGAGGAGCATCGAATCGGTCACGCGTTCGAAGAGGCATTGCCGTTCACCGCGTTGCTGGTGGTGTTTTTTGCGATCGTCGCGGTGATCAATCAGCAGGGGCTTTTCACACCGGTGATTGACTGGGTTCTGGTCCATGAG
>CAYUOY010000208.1:0-5996 GCA_964446495.1 uncultured Woeseiaceae bacterium
CGTTTGTCAGTCAGGGGGTCGATACCCTGGAGCCTTTTCTTGCGTTCCCGGGTGGCGAGGCTGCGTGCCTCCGCCAGTGTTACGTCCGGATAAGGTCCAAGACCCAGCCAGGTATCCTTGCCAAAGCGGGAGTAGCGAAAAAGCCAGGACTTTGTGACCGCATCGGTTCGGATCTTGCGGGTCGACTTTCTGACTTTCAGATAAAGGTTGCCGCCATCGGGAAACTTTCCCGGGCGTTTGATGTGCTTCACAAACAAAGCAGTGAATCTCTCCGCCAAACTCAGCTCCTTGCACTTTGGATAAAACAGACTACGAACGGGGCCACGTTTTAAACCCGGCTTTTGCCGGATTTCCTCGAACCACCCTAGCGCTGAAATTTGCTAAGTGCAAGATAGTAAAAGAGTTTTAGACCTCCTCGGATTTCTTCGGAAATCAGATTTTTGCCTCTCTCTCCGCCATGACTCAGCGTAGATCTTAATTTCCCAGACCAGCTAATTCGCGAGACCATCCCAAGGGATTTGAACCGGGTTCGACAAATTCGCACCGCGAATTTGGACGCACGAAGTGCGCCGCGGAGCGGTGAGGGCGCGAAGCGCCCGAATCAATCCCGTTCTATCAGCATCTCCGGTCTCAAAATTTGACCCATCACTAAAGATCAATCCGCGCCGAGTGGGAGCGCGAGGATCGAAAGAGAGGGCGGATTGGGGGTGAGGGCGCGAAGCGCCCGAATCAATCCCGTTCTATCAGCATCTCCGGTCTCAAAATTTGACCCATCACTAAAGATCAATCCGCGCCGAGTGGGAGCGCGAGGATCGAAAGAGAGGGCGGATTGGGGGTGAGGGCGCGAAGCGCCCGAATCAATCCCGTTATATCGGCGTCGTTCACCGGGCCGACAACACTTCGCCGAACCGTACCAAAGTCCTGGCAGTGGTACTGACCGAGACTGAAAAGGGTGAGCCGCTCAGCATTGGTCGTAAATCACGCATTATCCTGATTGAAGCAATGAGAGGGCCGATCTCACCGCCTCACCACGACTGGAAAACCGCAATGTATCCTTGACGTCATCCAATGCGCCAATGCGTTTTAGCAGCCTGGCGACGGCAAGATTCAAACCGACAATAATGACCGACTGCTTTGCGCTTGCCGCACGTTGAATGATTTCCTCAAGGGCGAAAGCAGCGCTGCCATCCACGCGCGGTACATCGAGCAAGTCGATAATCAATACATCGTGCCGACCCACGGACGAGATTCGTCGAGTCATTTCATTCGCGGCCCCGAAGCTGATCGGTCCGGACATGTGTAACCAGACCACTCGACCGTTGCAGCGACGAAAGATTTCATTTTCGTCCTGGCTCAGAAACAGGGCGTGATCCGGATCGGCGATAGGACGAATGGAGTCGATTTGTAGTTCGGCCATTTCGCGCACAAAGGCCAGGCTCGCCAATACCACACCGACGCCGACCGCTGTCACGATATCGACGAATACGGTCAGCACCAGTACGACCAGCATGAGCACGACATCGACTCTGGGCGCACGCGCCACCAGTCGCAGAAATCGCCAGTCGATAACGTCAATGCCGACCTTCAGCAGGACGCCGGCGAGGGCGGCGTGCGGTATGTAACCAACGGTTGGTCCGAGTCCCAGCACTACGGCAAGCAGGGCAACTGCATGCACAATACCGGACAGTGGAGTTCGACCGCCTGCTTTGACATTGGCGAGTGTTCGAATCGTTGCACCGGCGCCCGGTATACCGCCGGCAAGGCCGGCAATAATGTTCCCAATGCCCTGGCCGACGAGCTCCTTGTCGGAGTGATGGTATTCCCGCGTTACGTTGTCGGCGACGAGTGAGGTCAACAGGCTGTCGATGGAGCCGAGCGCTGCGAGGACCACCGCCGACAGTAACATCGCATTGATCCTGGCGAAGTCCAATGTTGGCAATTGTAGTTGCGGTAATCCGGAGGGAATATCGCCGAGCGTCGGCGCCTGTGTAAATACGAGCGTCATCGCCGTACCGGCGATCAGTGCGATGAGTGGCGGTGGAAATACTCGCGCAATTCTTGCTGGCGTTGCGGTGCAAATTACAAAGGCCAATACACCGATTGCGACGGCGCCCCAGTTCGGGTGTTGTGCCAGGTTCGGAAAAACCGACAAAGCGTTCATGACATTCTGCGGGCCGCTGTAACCGATCATCGGTCCAAGCTGCATGATGACGAGGATACAACCGATACCCGTCATGAACCCGGAGATTACCGGGTAGGGCATCAGGTTGACGAATCGGCCGAGCCGGAAATAGCCGAACAGCATCTGGAAACCGCCCGCCAGCATAACAACCGTAAAGGCAACGGCGGGTTGGTCGCCAAATTGCGTAAATACGGTTGCGGAGATGATGGTCATCGGGCCGGTCGGGCCTGAAATCTGTGCCGGAGTGCCGCCAAACAAAGACGCGAAAAAGCCAACGCAGATGGCACCGTACAAGCCCGCAATCGGTCCGGCACCGGATGCGACGCCGAAGGCGATCGCTAGCGGCAGGGCAACCACAGCGGCGGTCAGGCCGCCGAACAGGTCACCTTGCAGTCGGTCGATTGACAACCGATTCGGGTGGATGCGTTCCATGTGCCGAATTGTGCCCCAAAAGCGCCGGAGATGTTACAGCGAAAATGCGTCCGGAAAGGGCGTCACGTCAAACAAGAAAAGACCAATTCGTTGGACCATTTGGCGGGAGAATACGGCAAATAGAGCCTGCAATTTTTCATATGTCGCGGTGCATAATTAGCGCGATTCTCTGACAGCGTGCATCAATCCACTCAGCATTGGTCGTAAGGCATGCATCATTCCGATAGCCATTGAACACACCGTGCGAGCGAGAGACCACAACAGTTGGCGCTTTCAAGGAAACCCACGAAGCACGGGTCTTGACTACTCAATTTCTGATGATGGTTGGCAAATCGCTGATCTCGATCTGTATTCCCTCACAAGATCATCACTGCATCCTAAGTGAAACATCAGATCTTCTCGAACTCGACCGTTCAACCTGACAATCACCGGAAACTGGTTCCGGTGCTAACCCGAATGGAGAGTAATCATGAATGCACTACGAAGAATAATGCCGCTTACAATGGCGACCGTTATCGTGGCTCCTCTGGATGCCGACCCCGAACGATCCGAAAGGGGATTTTCTGCCCTTTATGTATTCGGCGACAGCCTGTCGGATCCGGGCAATACCTGGGCATTGCTCGACCGCCGGCTCGCGGCAAAATCAATTTCAGATTCGAGTTATCTCCTGCCGGTCACCAGAGATCAATGCGCGCCGTTCGCCAATATGTTTTTTTTTACCGTTGGACTACAATAAAATACGAACGAGACGTAATCCGGAGATTGAAAAATGGAAGCGTACGACAACCTTCATACAGAAAAAACGGTAAGAAATGTCAGGATCATATTCCCACTTTTTCTTACGCTCCCGTTGTCCTTGCTGGCTTGCAGTCCGCAATCGTCAGAAACACCGCTGGCAACCCCAGCCTCCGAATCAATAACCCCCCCAGCACATTCCGCGACCAACGAGCATGATGGTGGTCCGGCTCACTGGAGTTATGAGGAGCAGGACGGGCCGGCGCAATGGGCTGCGCTGAGCTCTGACTACCTCACCTGTGCCTCTGGACACGAGCAGTCACCTATTGATATCGCTGCGACAACGACGGTTGATCTGGTACAAATCACCCGAGATTACCAGCACGCTGAATTGGAGATCATCCGGCATGAGCATGTTGCTGATATCATCGACAATGGACACACCATTCAGGTCAATTACGATGAGGGCAGCAATCTGCAGGTCGGAGAGACGAGCTACGAACTACAGCAGTATCATTTTCACGCGCCGAGTGAGCACACGATAAACGGGCGACGATACCCGATGGAAATGCACCTGGTGCATCAAAGCGAAGATGGCGCGTTGGCCGTGCTAGGGGTGGTGATAGAGGAGGGTGCGTACAATCCGGCTTTCGAGCCTGTATGGGCGAATCTCCCGGAGGAGCCTGGCGAGCAGGCTCATCTTGAGCATTTATCCATAAATGTCGATGATCTGTTGCCCGCGGGTCAGAATACCTACCGGTATCGAGGATCGCTCACGACCCCGCCCTGTAGTGAAGGCGTAAGCTGGTTAGTGTCGGTGGATTCGATCGCGCTTTCGAAGCAACAGATTGAGGCATTTACCACTATTTTTCAGGGTAACAATCGCCCGGTCCAGCCGCTGTACGCAAGAGCGGTTTTTGTCGACCAGGTGGCGCACTGAATCAGCGTGTCTGTTCGAGATCATTGAAGCGGATCATTTCCTGGATTTCCTCGACATACGCGTCGCCCCGTTCCGAATAACGGCTCAACTCCCCGGCGAGTTCGAACCCCGACAACGGCTTGTTTTGCTGGCGCATACGGGCACGTAACAGACGGAATTCGCGGTAACTCTCATGCGTGTTTATGTTGCTGATATAACTTGCCACCGCGTGCGCCGGCGTGGCGAACAACTCGACTTCGTGCGTGCGCCCTGCATCCCTTCGCAATGGTGTCAGACCGCAACCGGGTTTGTAACACCATTGACCAAACAAATTGTTGGCCTCCACGGTAAATCGTGATGTGCCCCAACCGCTTTCGGTCGCTGCCTGCGCCAGCGCCAACGACATCGGCACGATGTCTAGGTGAGGCAACAGCGTTTCGATGAGTGCTGCTTCGCCGAGATTCTCACCGTCCTTGACCGCGTAATCGTCGGCCAGCTTCTCGAGCCACCGTCGGTCGAGCCAGCCGGGATCCGGGTCTTCGGCAAGTGACTCCAGTCGCTCCCGATCGCGGAGAACCCGTGAATTAGCCGCGCTGACCAGTGGTCGAAGATACGCTAGAAACTCGGCCTTGCGCTCTGGCCCTGCTCTGAATTCGCTAAAGTCCGGAATACGTTCGATACGACTGACAACCAATACGATTGCAATGCCGACCAACACCAGAACGGCGAGAATCGGGTGCCAGTGCTTTACGGTGAACGCTCTCCAGCGAAATGAACTCAGCATGGTTTGGTATTCTCTCCGTTGCAATGTCTGTAGACACCGGTTCGCGCGATGCCTGTCAGGGGCCCGATCAACGCAAAACGCCCACTAGCTCTTCAGGACGATCAATAACGCAATCAGCTCCGGCCTGAATCAATTCCGTGCGTGACCCATACCCATACGTGACCCCGATCGCCTGGATTCCGTTCGCCAATGCCCCGATGATGTCGTGCTCCCTGTCCCCGACCATGACCACGTTGTCGTGAGCCCCCGAGTCAGATATGGCGTACGCGAGCAGTTCAGACTTGTCGCAGCGGGTGCCATCCAGTTCCGATCCATAAATTGCCTTGAAATATTGCCGCAACTGAAAATGTTCGATGATCTTTGTCGCGTAAACCAGTGGTTTGCTGGTCGCGACATACAGGGGCATACCCGCCGCTTGCAGGCGAGCCAGTGTTTCACCAATTCCGGGATAAGCTTCATTTTCCTTCCAGCCAATCCTGGAAAATCGCTCTCGAAAGATATGTAGGGCATTCGCGGCACGACTTTCCCCAACCAACTCGGTGAAGCTTTGCATCAGCGGTGGCCCGATGCACCACTGCAGTTCATCTACGGGTACAACTTCGACATCAAGCTTTCGCAGGGCGAACTGGATACAGGTCGTGATGCCGACAATTGGGTCGGTCAGGGTGCCGTCGAGGTCAAAAAAGACGCTTTTTGTCATTGCCACAGCCTAGCAGGCTTTCCCGGCAGGAATCGCCCGTCGCAGGCCATCGACCGAAGTGCCGCCGAATTGACGGAAAACGGCGAAAACATAGTATTTCGCCTCTCGTGTCCCTATAATCGCCGTCCGCGTGAAGTGCACCGTCCCGAGCAGGGCCGACTTTCATCGCGAACCGCTTCACCTCACAATGCGCCCGTAGCTCAGCTGGATAGAGTACTCGGCTACGAACCGAGCGGTCGGGAGT
>CAYUOY010000209.1:0-5996 GCA_964446495.1 uncultured Woeseiaceae bacterium
CCTTCGCCAGATCGCCTGTTTCAGCAGCGTGGACTGTGCTCATCGATACAGACGCAAACAATACAAAAGTTATACTGCGTAAGTAACATCCTGTAATAATTTTAAACATAAACTCCACCTTATTAATTTGCGGAATAACAATGCGGCGAGGTGCACTGAAGTGCAACTCGCCGCTTCCTGATGTATTAATATCTGCTACCGAACTCTACTTGGTCGCTGAAGTGGCCCAGGTAATCCTGTCCATCAACTTGCCAAGACTCAGGCTCGACCCCCTGGCAGGTGGGAATTCTTTCAAGGTCGCCAGATGCTCTCCTACGGCCACTTGCGCAGGCACCAGCATGTACATCCGATCCGCCCACCATTTCAAGTACGTTTGAGATTGCGAGTCGAAGCGCTCGTAGGGATCCCGGCGCAGGTTAGTGATCAACGGCCAGCTTGGAGTTTTGTGCCACGCTGTTGGCAAGGCCCCCGACATCTCCGTAAATACGATCTTCCATTCGCCAAGTCGAATAGCGTTCAGATCACCGTCACCGCTGAAGTAGAATATCTCCTTGCGCGCGCCCGGTCCTTTACCCGTCAGCAGGTCCATCTGGTTGTAGCCATCAAGATGCGCCTTGAAGGTTTTGCCGTCGGCCTTGACGCCACCTTTTTTCAGTTTCGCCTGAATATCGGTATCTTCTCCGCCGTTGGCCGCTGCCAATAATGTTGGCATCCAGTCCTGATGCGCGAATATGTCATTGACAATCGTACCCGGCTTAATCTTGCCCGGCCAGCGCACGAGCTGAGGCACGCGGAAACCACCTTCGCTGGTCAGGCCTTTCTCACCCTTGAAGGGATGATTACCGCCCTGCGGCCAAGTGAATATCTCGGCGCCGTTATCGGTCGAAAAGATGACTATGGTGTTATCTGCAATTTCTAGCTCGTCGAGTTTATCGAGCAGGGCACCGGTGACATCGTCAAGCTCGGCCATACCGTCGGCATAAATGCCGTTGCCGGTTTTATTCTTGTATTTCTCAGACAGATGGATCCAGACATGATTGCGCGTCGAGACGTGCCACAGGAAGAACGGTTCGTCCTCCTTGCTGGCCTTGTTCTTTTTGACGGCTCGTTCCATGAAATCAAGGGAGCGCCCAAGCAGGTCTTCCTCGACGGTTTCCATGCGCTTTTTGGTCAGCGGGCCGGTATCCTTGCATTTCTGCTTGCCGACCACGCCCCAGCGCGGCTCGTCTGTCTTGTCGAACGTGTCAGTAGCAACACAGTCCATAACACCGCGCGGGCCGAACTTCTTTCGGAACGCGGGGTCTTTCGGATAATCCGCGTTCTCCGGCTCTTCTTCAGCATTCAGGTGGTACAGGTTACCGTAAAACTCGTCCATACCGTGCGCGGTCGGCAGGTACTCGTTGCGATCACCCAGATGATTCTTGCCAAACTGGCCCGTAATATAGCCGTAGGGTTTTAGCAATTCAGCAAGCGTCGGGTCCTGTGCCCGAACACCATGCTTCGCACCCGGCATTCCGATGGTCAGCAAACCAGTCCGGAAAGGATTTTGCCCCAGCATGAACGCCGCGCGCCCTGCGGTACAGGATGCCTGGGCGTATGCGTCGGTCATCATGAGGCCTTCGTTGGCGATACGATCAATATTCGGTGTCGTACCTCCCATCAACCCCCGGTGATAGGCACTGATATTATCCTGCCCGATATCATCGCCCCAAATCACGAGAATGTTAGGCCTCTTATCTTGTGCACCGGCAATACCGGCAGAGAAACAAAAGCCGACTAAAGTCAGCACGGAAAAAAATTTTCTACACTTAAACACGACAAACCTCCCGACTGCATAACCAGACCGTTGTTAGTCAATATGCAAGCTGTAGTTCAGTAACAGCGATCAGGTTATCACTGCACCACGATGCCATCTATTGGACTTTAGTCCTATTGGCACGCTGGCTGTTGAGTTGCGTGTCGACCTAATTGGCCGCCGGCGTATACCAGATCGGCGAAGACCAGGCACGTTCCTGAATCGTCGCCGGCGCACCTGCAGGCGGATCGACGCCGAGTATTTTGGCATCATAGGTCGACCAGCGCGGCGTCGGAATCTCCAGCACGCGCACGTAATAAACCGCGTGCAACGCAGGATCAAAATCCGGATCTGTCCACACGGCCATCAACTGCGAATCACCGATGCTGTTCGTATAGCTCGCATTCTTGATGTCAACCGTATTGCCAACCGGTGGTAACTTGCCCGTGTTGGCATCAGGCTTGCGGTCGTCTGACCATATGACGTCATAAACTTTCTCACGCCCGTGGCCTCTGACTTGCCAGCCCTTAACGATCTGTATCCGATCAAGGTTGCCGCTCTCAGGATCCTTTAGCGCCCACACGGCGAATGTCGGTGCCTTGGCGCTAGCCGGTTTCTTCGGCAGGTCCTGACCCATCGGTACACCTGCTGCGTAGGCCGTCTTGACAAAATCCTGATTTTTGACAAGACCATCGGCGTAGTTCCAACCACCGAAGAAGCGCAGCCGGATCAGAGTTCCCGAGGTGCCATATGTCTCTTTGCGTTGCAGACCATCGAAGATCGCCTCGCGCGTATTCTCTGGCGCCCACACAGCGGTCGTACCTGCAGAACTCAGCGCCAGTGGAGAAGCACCGGTACTGTTGACAGCTCCTTCAATACGCTTCTTGGGTGTATCGTCGAACACATTGTGCGGCCCGGTAAAATTGAACTCCTCGTTGATCGAGAGTGCCGTGTGTGCGTCGGCACCGCCAACGATACCCAGCTTGAACGGATTGACACCAAATTCCTCCTGGTATCGCAGACCGTTGATTAGCGCTTTTCGAATAAAACCGTAATCGATTCTGCTAATAACCGTTGGATTACTGGTACCGATCAAGCCATTGAAGAGCAACTCGAAATCGGCAAACTCGTCATTGGGAGACAACGCCGGATGAGTATCGGACGAACTCTTGACTTGTATAATTTCGGCGGCAACCTCGTTCTTGGCCCGCAGCTCCGCGTAACGCTTCGTGATCGGCATGCCATCGGAATCGAGCGGCGAATACATCCGGGAGTTGCTGATGTTGCCATTATGCGAGATTGAAAAGGTTTCGTGACCCGCGTCACGCTGGACCTGGAGATAGGTCCACAGGTCTTCGGGACGATCAGAATCGAAGGCCGAGAAGACCATATCGGGCCCCTCTGCATCGCGGAAGAAAACATTGCGGTGCAAATTCTGGTTGCCTGGCATCGAGGTCCACTCGAAGGCAATCAGGGTGGTGAACTTTCCGGGTTCGTAGGCGTCGTTAATCGCCTTCTTGTGTTGTTCCCAAACAGAGCGAATGACCTTCTTGTTATTAAAAGGCTGATAGACATTGCCAGAGGTGAGTGAATCGGCGATTCTCACGAAAGCCGCATCCTGCTTGTCACTGTCACCACTTTGCAATTGTTTAACAACCGGGTCATTGGCAAGCGGGTTGTTTTTATCTTCGAGTATCGAAAAAATACCCATGTACTCCGCATGATCCGTCACCGCAGTCCAGTCATACGGTGTTCTGCGCTGCAGGGTCTCGCCGGTAATCCATTTTTTAACCGGATTGCCTTTGTTGTAGTTAAAGGCATCCTCGATCGTATTCCTGACATTACCCTGGATGTAAGCATCGACCGAAGTGGTCGTATGCAAATGCTGCTCGCCGAAATAGACATTCATCAGCGGGTTGGGCGTCCCGGAACTTCGACCGGGTTCTCCTGCAGTGTCTGCGGACGCGCTGGTAGCTACCTGCAACGACATCAAAATGGTACTTAGAATGAATCGCATTTCATCACCCCGACTTACTCGCGTTGTCTCAGACTGAACGCAGAAAAAATTTCATGCCTTCAAATTCAAACGTATTACGTGGCTGCTGTCCTAACCATTAATAGTCACCGTTCCATCTTCAGAGATATTCACCGTATTCCCGGTCTTCACAGAATTCAAAAATTCATCGCCCAGCAAATCAACCGTCACGATGCGTTTGCCCAACCAGTTGTCTCCCATCAGTAGCCCGCAAGCTGCTAAAGAATCGATATGGTTGGCAAACAGCATGGCTGCGGGTGCCAGGTTGCGTTCGAGAATAATCATGAACAAGGTTGCCGCGCTGCTCGAACCGATAGTTTGCGGGATGCAAAGAATCTTGCCCTTCAGGTCCCGGTTGAAGAGATCCGGGTTATCGTGGTCCTTGCACACACCTGAATTAGATCCAGATATCATGACCTCTACGTATGCCGCGCAGGTATTAAAACCTACGTGTGAAACTTCTGCCGATCCTTCCAGTTCGCCTGGCAATGCGGGGCGGCCTTTGAATGTTTTACTCATCATTTTTCCTTTTCTGAATTCTTATATATTGATCGAACCCTGGCCGCATCACTTAGGCCATGGGTGGCAATTTACCGTGTACGATCAGATGCGTGAGTGCGTCATCGAAGAAAAAGCGCGCGCTCGTGTAGACTCGCGTCTTATTCGAGTTCGTCGCTATTCGCTCTGCCCCTGATACCGGTGTGGAACACCACATCATCGGGCAATTGATCGGACGGCCAATGCCATATCCATCCAGTTTCTTGACCATTTCCGGGTTTCTTTTTTCGAAGTCCGCTTTAACGAAAGAGGAGCCAAAGAAGTACGTTGGCTTACCGACCTTTTTCTTGCCCGCCTTTTCCATGGCATCAATGATGCGCTTGCCCCACTCAACCATCTGGCCATAGGACATATGCGGACAACCGAGAAACACGCGTTCCGGTGCGTCTTTGTGATCTTTCCATAAATTCGGGTAGGTCGCGTAGATGCGCTTCAGTTCAGCGTCGTCAATAACATAGGTCTGGTAATCTTTCTTCAGAAGATCACGACCAAGTTTCTTGGCATCTGGCGTTACACCTTCCATGTGATACAGACCAACCGCCCCGTTACTGGCCGTCGCCGCACCCAGATCCTTCAGGTATCCCGCGGTTTCTTCATTGACCCCTGGAATGAATTTGTCCATTCCGATTATATAGGGAACATCCTCCACGACTTTCATGCCGATGGCTGAACCGAGCATTTCCGGGTGTGGCTTTTTGGTCAAACGAACATCGATTAGCCAGGGTGCTTTTCGGCCTTCATCCGTCATTAATCCGAAAACCGGGGCCTTGCCGAGAATACTGCAAAGCATATCAATGCCCATGGAATTTCGATTCGTTCGGGCACCAATCACGGAGTTCGAATAATTGATGGCGGAGGACTCAGACCACGCCAGGTTGTCGCCGTATTCAGGTGTATTTCCCATCTGCGGCAGGTAGCAGGCGCAACTCCAGGCATCTTTTCGCATGCCCAATTTGAGATTTATCTCTTCGAGCTCATCCATGCGGTTGTAGATCTTCTTTGCCATATCTGTTTCTTCCTTGGACATTGGAAGATTATCGAAATCCATCGGTTTTGGATCCGCGGTAAATGGCGCATAGGTTTTTAGCCCGGCGTCGGCCAGTTGTTTGTATATCTTCAGAAACGGTTCTACGCCATCACTGCCCCAGCTCATAGCCATATGCGGCGCACAATCCAGGTCGACCAGTTTTTCAGCGCCAAACAAGCGGCCGTAATCACACACGGTTTTTATTGATTTTTGCAGCAGGTCACCCTTTTTGCCGTCCATGATGTCCTGCTCTTCTGCAGTCAGTTTCAGCTCGGGCATTGGGTCGCTGGCCTTCGCATGACTTTTGGAATGGCCTGTGTGTGTCGCAAGCGTGAAATTCGGATCGGTTCCGATATGACCGCCAAGCTGGTGGGTTTGTCGATGATTAGTCTGTGTCATTTGTGTTCCTTCCAAACTTCAAGTTATGAGTCACTCCGATGATTCGTGATCAGCAATCGTCGCTAGCACGAGTGCCGATCCGATAAAGGCAAGAATACCCCCCCCCTCCACTCCCGGATATTGGACTTAAGTCCTAGAACGTCATCCGTTACGTAGCTTCAGGTGCTGGTCTACGTATGTAG
>CAYUOY010000210.1:0-5984 GCA_964446495.1 uncultured Woeseiaceae bacterium
AATACCGGCCTGTCACGCCGGGGGTCGCGGGTTCGAGTCCCGTCCACTCCGCCAAGAACGAAAAAGGGCTCCTTCGGGGGCCCTTTTTTTGTTCGCCACTAGCCTGCGCCCTCAACAGCTATCGGCACTGCTCCTGCCGGCGCACCTCGTAGTTATGTCTCCTGAAGCGTGACCGTAGCGGTGACGGTGCTCCAAACGCCTTGGCGTCAGACACCGGGTCGCGTATCATCCGACCCCTTTCATTTTCCAGCCTCCAAGACCACTCACTATGTTGCAAGTTATTCGAGACCGCTTCACCGGCGGGTTTGCCATTGCCATCCTCGCGCTCATTGGCGTGCCTTTTATGTTTTTTGGCATTAATTACGATTTTATCGGCCTGGGTTATGCGGCCAAAGTAAATGATCGGGAGATTTCGGTCACGGCTTTCGAGAACGCCTACCGCAATGCGCTGCAGCAATACCTGGATCAGGACATCGACATACCGCAGGAATTTCGCATCATCATTCGCGAAAACGCTCTGGACACGCTGATTCGCCAGTCCTTGCTCGATCAGTACGTTCAGGAACAAGGTTTCAGGATCAATGACGACCTGGTGACTCAATATATACAGCGCGCAACGGAATTCATGGTCGATGGCGTGTTTTCAAAAGAGGAATACTACCAGTGGCTGGAATTGCGGGCCCTGGACCCGTCCCAGTTTGAGGAAAATCAGCGCCTCGGTTTGCGCCTCAGCCAGTTGCAGCGCGGGGTTGGAGCAAGTGCATTTGTCACGCCATCCGAATATCGACGTTACATCAATTTGTTCGGTGAGCAGCGGGCGGTGTCGTTTGCAGAGATCAATACGGCTGCGCTGGGCGAAAGCATGGTGGTCTCCGATGAGGACGTCAGCAGCTACTACGACGCGCGGCCTGACGCCTTCCTGTCACCCGAGCAGGTGGACCTGAGCTATGTAGAGATTCGACGTGACGATCTCGGCGAGCGCGCCGATATTACGGAAGAAGAACTGGTCGCTTTCTATGAGGATTCGAGTTCACGCTATCTGCAGGACGAGCGACGGCAGGCGCGGCATATTCTGATCCTGGCTGGCGACGACGAAGCACAGGCCGAGGAGCAGGCAAACGAACTGGCGGCGCGCGCGAAAGCCGGTGAACCGTTTGAAGATCTGGCTCGCCAGTATTCCAAAGACGGTGGCACGGCAGAGCGAGGCGGTGATCTCAGTATGCTGCCGAAGAGCCAGCTTCCGGGTGCGCTTGGCGATACGATTTTCTCGATGGCGGAAGGTGATATTGCCGGTCCGGTAAAGTCCTTGTTTGGCTTTCATATTATCCGTCTGGACAGCATCGAAAGCGGCGGCTCGCTGCCACTCGCACAGGTGCGGGCGCAACTACTGGATGAGTTGCGTGACCGCAAGTCGCTGGAAGTCGTCGATGAACTCATGCGCGACCTCTCGAATGCATTGTTTGATGCGGATGATATGAACGGACTGGCGGAGACCGTTGGCCTGGAGTTGCACACGGCTACGGGAATGACTCGCGCAGGTAGCGATGTCTTTGGTTCGAATCAGGCCATGATCGATGCTGTGTTTAACGAGCGTAACCTGGCGGACCGGCATATTTCCGACATCATTGAGCTGGACGCCAATCGTTCTGTCGTGTTCCAGGTCACAAAGCACGTTGAGGCGACGCGCCGAACGCTGGAGGAAATGAGCGCAGAGATCATCGCCGCGATTCGCTCGGAGCGAGCGGCGGCAATGGCCAGTGAACAGGCTGATGAGCTTGAAGCCGCGGTGCTCAATGGCGCTGAGTTGACCGAGGCGGCAGCGAAATATGAGCATATAGAAATTGGCGATGCGGTCATTGGCCGACAGGACACCGTCGTCGACCCGGCCATCGGTGTCGCCGTATTCGGTGCAAGGAAACCCGCCTCCGGGACGCCAACCGTCGGCACCGTAGTTACCCAGACCGGCAATTACGCCGTCTATGTGGTGTTGGCCTTTTCGCCAGGTCGTCCGGAATCCATCCCATTGGCGGAACGGGACGCGGGCAAGATTCGCCTGGGCGGACAGACCGGATCGGCTGACTACGCGGCCTTGATCGTAGCGGTGCAGGAACGCGCGGATATCGTCAAGAGTGAGGACGCGCTGGCTCAACCGAGTGTCTTTGAGTAAGCTTGAGCGTAGTGATCGCAGCGCGTGAAATAACAATAATCGTTGCGAAAAATACTGGCGGTTCGTTCGTAACCGGTTCTCCGGCTGGACAGACTAAGGAATGGGGGAGAACGAATGAAGAAGCTTGAGCTGCACTGGCAAATCCTGATCGCCATAGGATTGGCGGGATTGTCCGGTTACCTGGTTAACCGCTCCATCGCGGCGGGTGTCGAGGACCCCTCCCTGCTTGGCGTCAGTGTCATTGGCTTTTTCGACTACATCGGCACAATGTTCCTCAACGCGTTGAAAATGATCATCGTGCCGCTGATTTTTTCATCCATTGTCATTGGCGTTGCCGGTATCGGTTCCGGTGGCAATCTGGGTGCACTGGGTGGCAAGACGCTGCTCTTTTACGCCGCGACGACGCTCGCGGCCATCATGGTCGGCCTGATCCTCATTAACCTGGTCGGACCGGGTTATATTGACGGTCAACCAGTGGGCGACATGCTCGCACTGGATGGCTCTGGCGATGATCTGGTCGCCATTGCCGAGGGCCGCGGTCCCGGCGACGTGGCCAAAGTGCTGCAAAGCATGGTGCCCCCCAATATCATCAAAGCGGCGGCGGAAGGGCAGATGCTGGGCATCATTTTCTTCGCCCTGCTATTCGGTTACTTCATGACCCATCTCGATCACGAGCTGGCGGAACCGTTGTTCAAGTTCTGGGATGGCGTGTTTCACGTCATGATGCGTATGACGGAATGGATCATGATGTTTGCTCCGATCGGTGTTTTCGGCCTGGTCGCAAAAGTGGTAGCGGAAGCCGGCTTTGGTGCGGTAAGACCGCTGGCGGTGTTTGCTGCCACCGTCATTGCCGCGCTGTTGGTGCATGCGACCGTGGTGCTGCCCTTGTTGCTGCGATATGTAGGCAAGGTAACGCCGTACAAAATGTTCCCCGCGATGGCGCCGGCAATGCTTACCGCATTTTCAACCGCATCGTCGTCTGCGACCTTGCCGATCACGATGGATTGCGTCGAGGACAACGTCGGCGTGTCCAACAAAATATCGAGTTTCGTACTGCCACTTGGCGCGACGGTGAACATGAACGGCACGGCGCTGTACGAATGCGCGGCGGCGATGTTCCTGGCGCAAGCCTACGGCCTGGACCTGACTTTCGGCGTACAGTTCTCCATTGTCTTTGTCGCCTTGCTCACCTCGGTGGGTGTTGCCGGTGTTCCGTCGGCCTCGCTGGTGGCTATCGCGATCATTCTGGGTGTGGTTGGATTGCCGATGGAAGCGATCGGTGTGCTGCTGGTGTTCGATCGTGTTCTTGATATGGCGAGAACGAGCATCAATATTTTTGGTGATGCCTGCTGTGCAACCATCGTGGCACGCCTGAGTGGCGAGAAGACAAAATTAGCGCTGGATGCCTAGCAACGCAGTTAAGTCGTTAATGTAAGCGAAATTTGTAGCAACGCAATTAGTCGTAGATGTAAGCGAAAATGGTAGAAGCGCAATTGGTCGTAAATGCGAGCGAAATTGGTAGCAACGCAATTGGTCGTAAATGCAAGCGAAATTTGTAGGAGCGCGACCTGACGCGCGACCGCTTGAGCCCGATCGCGCGTCAGGTCGCGCTCCTACAGAAATGCATGTAGAACCGGAAGGAAGGTTTCCTGAACCGCGACTGTTCGGGGCCAAATCTGCCAACAGCAGGCATTGTGTAATATCTCACGGACAGGATGCGCACAATTGAATGAGCGACACACCGCCGTACCAAACCCGATCTGCCACGTAAATCTTGCGTCCGATTATCGCGGTGGCGAGCGGCAAACGGAGCTGCTGATTCGTGAGCTGGCGCAACGAGAGTGGCGGCAGCGGCTCGTGGTGCGCAACGGCAACCCGTTGGTGGCGTCCTGTCAGGACGTGCCATTGCTGGAAATCGTGCAGGTCGTCAGTAATCCACTCTTTGCGGCGATCGCCACCCGCGGCAGCCGCCTCGTACATGCGCACGAAGCGCGCTCCGTTTACGCGGGCTGGCTTGCCGCGGCGGTATTGTCCATCCCGTTCCTGCTGACCCGCCGTGTCGATAACGCCTTGCGTCCATCACGGACTCGGGATGCGGCCTATGGCCGCGCCAGCAAAGTCGTTGTAATTTCCGAAGCAATCGCGCGTGAGGTTGGGCGCTGCTACCCAGAGGTGGCTTGCGACATAGTGTCCAGCTCCCACGCCGAAATGCAGCAGGATGCCAAATCGGTTGCAGAAATATTGTCACGTTACGAAGGCAAAACATTAATCGGCCATGTCGGCGCCCTGGTGCATCGCCAAAAGGGGCAGAGAACGATCATCGAGGCGGCGAAAGCCTGCGCGAAAACGCATCCTGACTGGCATTTTCTATTGTTGGGGAGCGGTGAAGACGAAAACGAATTCAGGCGGGCTGTTGATGCGCTGCCGAACATAGAACTGGTCGGATTTGTCGATAACGTCGCTGACTATCTGACCGCCTTCGATATTTTCATTTTCCCCTCATTGCACGAGGGTCTGGGTTCAGCGCTTCTTGACGCGATGCACTTTGGTTTGCCTATCGTGGCGAGCCGGGTAGGGGGTATTCCGGAAATTGTGGAAGACGGCGTAAATGGCCATCTCATCGAGCCGGAGAAACCTGAATTGCTGGTAGACACGATAGCTGGTCTGCTGGCAGACGATAAGTCACGTGAGGCGATGAGCGCCGCCAACGTGACCCGGTCGAAAGCGTATGGCGCCAGCGCAATGGCGTCTGCGTACGAGGAAATTTACCAGTCTATTCTGGGCTAGCCAGGAGTCTGCGCTCTGACCTACTGGTCCCTATTCCTCATCATCCAAATGCATGCCAATGATGTTGTATCCGCCATCCACGTACAGAATTTCCCCGGCAATTCCCGCCGCAAGATCCGAACATAAAAACGCCGCGGCATTGCCTACATCGTCGGGTGTTACGTTGCGTCGAATCGGTGAGACCTTCTCCATGTGCGTCAGCATCTTGCGGAAGCCGGCAATGCCGGCTGCCGCCAGCGTCTTGATCGCGCCGGCCGAAATCGCGTTCACACGAATCCCGCGTGGCCCGAGGTCAGCCGCCAGGAAGCGTACGTTGGCCTCAAGACTGGCTTTGGCCAGACCCATGACGTTGTAGTTGGGTACGGCACGAACCGCGCCCAGGTACGACAAGGTCAGAATGGAAGAATTGCGTCCCTGCATCAATGGCAATGCCGCCTTGGCCAGCGCGGCAAGGCTGTAACTCGAGATGTCGTGGGCGATCTGAAAGCCCTCGCGGGTGACACTTTCAATGTAAGTGCCCGCCAGTTGCTCACGCGGCGCAAAACCAACCGAGTGCACCAGCACATCGATACCATCCCAGTCTTTGCCAATCGCCGTCATCACAGCGTCGATTTCAGAATCGTGTGCAACGTCCAGTGGATAGGTCATGGTCGAACCGAGCTCTTCGGCCATTTTTTCGACGCGCGGTTTGAGTCGATCGTTCTGGTAGGTGAGCGCCAGCTCGGCGCCTTCCCTCGCGAAGGCCTGCGCGATACCCCATGCGATCGAACGATTGCTCGCGAGTCCGACGATCAGAGCTCGTTTTCCAGCCATAAATCCCATTCTGATTCCCCATAATTTTCAAGAGTGGCAGAGGCATTCTAGCCGGGATTGGGTGTGAGGGCACCCCTGAAGATTGTGGAATCGCGCGTCAGGCCGCGCTCCAACCGTCATTCGATTGCCCCCTCTGTAGGAGCGCGACCTGACGCGCGACCAAGCCAGCAGACACCCCCCCCCAGCTGACGCCGCAACAAACATTCGAAAGGCACCG
>CAYUOY010000211.1:0-4666 GCA_964446495.1 uncultured Woeseiaceae bacterium
GTGAAGGACGTGGACTACCAGCCGAACACGACGATAGAAACGGGTATCAGAAATTTCGTTGACTGGTATATGGATTTCTACAAGCCCGATATGAATCAAGGTGGCTAGGAAGGGTCTTAGCGCGCGCTACCCGACCGATCTGCCGGCCTGGCGCTCATTAAAAACGCATTACCGCGATGAGATGAAGTCGTCTTCATTGCGTGGTTTGTTTGCGGAGGATTCGGAACGCGCGGATCGGTTTTCAGTGACCAGCGGCGAATTGTTCCTCGACTATTCCAAAAATCTCCTCACGGGCGTGACGCGTGACTTGCTCATCAACCTGGCAAAAGAGGCCGGCGTTGCCGAAGCAATCGAAGCATTGTTCACCGGGAAGCACGTCAACAGCACCGAAGACCGACCCGCGTTGCACGTTGCCTTGCGGTCGAAAATTTCCGATCAGGTGGCGATGGAAACCCCAGGCGTCATTGATGTCTGGAGCGTACTCACGCGCATGGAGGAATTCGTCACGGCGGTCCAGGCAGGCGAATTACGTGGCCATACAGGCCAGGACCTCACTCAAATCGTTAACATTGGTATTGGTGGTTCCGATTTGGGACCGGTGATGGCGAGCCGGGCGCTGCGACATTTCTGGCAGCCCGGTATGGCTTTTCACAGTGTGTCGAATGTGGACGGAACGCAGCTCGCTGACCTGACGGAGTCGCTCAACCCGGCAGAAACGCTTTTCGTCGTGTGCTCGAAGACGTTTACGACGCAGGAGACGATGAGCAACGCGCAGGCTGCGCGACAGTGGATCGCTGAGAGCCTTGGAGAGGAGGCTGTTCAGGACCATTTCGCGGCAGCGTCAACCAACCAGGAGGCGATGGATACATTTGGCATCAACCCGGATTATCGCTTTGGATTCTGGGACTGGGTCGGCGGTCGCTATTCGCTGTGGTCCTCGATTGGCCTGTCGCTGGCGTTGGTCATTGGAATGGAGAATTTTCAAAGTCTGCTGGCCGGAGCGCGGCGCATGGACCTGCATTTTCGGCAGGCGGACGCCGCGCAGAACATGCCGTTGATGCTGGCGCTGATCTCGGTTTGGTATAACAATTTCTTCAGTGCTGAAACCCACGCGGTCTTACCTTACGACAACCGGCTGGATCGTTTTCCGGCCTACCTGCAACAGTTGCAAATGGAGTCCAGTGGTAAAGGTGTACGTTGGGACAATCGCCCGGTGACCGTGACGACCGGCCAGGTCATCTGGGGCGAAGCCGGTTCGAATGCACAGCACTCCTTTTACCAGTTGTTGCACCAGGGCACTCGCTTCGTGCCGGTCGACTTTATCTTGCCGGTGCAATCATCGGGCGCGACGACGGAGCAACAGGACCTGGCGATCGCCAACTGCCTCGCACAAAGCGAAGCGCTGATGGAAGGGAACGAGTCGGAAGACTCGTTCCGCGCGCACCCCGGGAATCGTCCAAGCAGCACCATCCTGTTTGAAAGATTGACGCCGGAGACACTGGGGCAACTGGTCGCGCTCTATGAACACAAAGTCTTTGTGGAGAACGTAATCTGGGGTGTCAACCCGTTCGATCAGTTCGGTGTGGAACTGGGTAAGAAACTTGCCACCTCGTTGGAAGATGCTGTTTTGATCGACGCGACTTATGAAGGTCAAAATTCGTCGACACGTCACTTGTTGGAGCGCATCAAGAGGCTCCGTTCAGCATAGGTCGCGCGTCAGGTCGCGCTCCTACAGGTGTTTTATTGACACTCTTTTCGGTGCCGTGTCGAGGGTTATGTTTTGACTCCAGTAGGAGCGCGACCTGACGCGCGATGCCGTGAACTCCGACCAATTCCCAAATACTGACTCGACCTATCTACATTGCTTACCGATGGTACTCTTAAGCGGAAATTTCTCCGGATTTTCAATCACATCGACACCCAAATCGATATCAAGATCTGGCCAGTAAAAATGCCCCGTTGATATCTGTTTGACATTTATCACCTTGCCAATTGGCGCATCTTTAAACCAGGGAAAGTCGTCGTATGGCAGGAAATGCTCGCGTTCGTCAGCGAGCAAGTAAATTCCGTGACTGGATACATTGGTCACTTCAACTATTGAAGTGGAGATTCCATGCGTTGATGAGCTCATTCTCATGTGCCTCGACGATTTCCCTGATTCTAGCCAATTGTTGTGCTGAAAGCCCGTGGTTTCTCGCCAGTTCAACTCGTGGTTCGAGCCAGTACTTCGCTTCTCCATCGGCACAGGCGACATGCACATGACAGCGTAATTCTTCACGTGAGAAAAAGAAAAATCGAAACCCTTTTTCACGAAATATTGTCGGACTCATGGTCGACATTCTCGTTGTCGACGAGCTGACAGGCTGCCTCGATTAGTTGGCAGAATGCGGAGTTTCGGGTTACTGAAAGGTTGGAATTGTTCCGTTGCAGGCTTGGCAGTGTGCCGGCCAAACGAATTCGACCTGGCGCCCAACAGTTGATTTTTCCGCCAACGAATTTTCATGAATATTGTTACCATGCGATCGTATGCGAACGAGAATACTTATCCGCTTACTGCTCCTGGCCGTCCTGGGTCCGGTCGCCGCCGCCCCATTAATCACGCCCGGAGACATCGCTTTGCGCCACGACATCCAGCGTCTCGCCGACTACGGCATTATCAAAGGCCCGGTGAGCACATGGCCGCTTGCATGGGGACCCATCTTTACGGATATCAGCAACATCGAGCAGGTCGACCAGCTACCAGGCGATGTGCTGGACGCAATCAGTCGCCTGCGAGAGCGCGCCAACGCGGCCATGCGCATTGATGAACTCCGATTCAACGCAAGGGCTTCGGTTGCCGGGAAGCCCACGCGCCTGCGCTCGTTCCAGGACACACCACGAGAATCGGCTCAGATCGGCGCGGGCTTCGAGTACACCGGCGAACGGTTCGCCATCTCACTAAACGGTCAGGCGGTTGCCTCACCGGATGACGATCAGGACTTGCGCGCCGATGGCTCGATGATCGGCGTTGTTATCGGCAACTACACGCTTTCGGCCAACACGCTGGATCGCTGGTGGGGACCCGGCTGGGACGGCAGCCTGATTCTCTCCAACAATGCCCGCCCAATACCAGCGTTTTCGTTCGATCGAAATTTCACCGATGGGTTCAAAACCAAATGGCTGAGCTGGCTGGGGCCGTGGGACCTGTCGGTGCACTACGGCCAGATGGAAGATGATCGCGAGGTACCGAATGCACGCTTTTTCGGCATGCGAATCAATTTCAAACCCTTCCCGTCACTGGAGATCGGTCTCTCGCGCAGCGCACAGTGGTGTGGTGAAGGCCGCCCATGCGACTTCTCCACCTTCATTGACATGTTCCTGGGTCGGGACAATCAAGGTGACAGCGGTATTACCCCTGAAAACGAACCCGGCAATCAATTGGCCGGTGTGGATATTCGTTGGGCGACGCGGGTATTCGATAGGCCAGTCGCATTCTACACCCAACTCATCGGCGAGGATGAAGCGGGTGGTTTCCCGAGCCGGTATCTGGGCCAGTTCGGCCTGGAGTCCACTGGCATGATGGGTGAGCGCTGGTCCTACCGCTGGTTCGGCGAGTTCGCGGCGACGAGTTGCAGTTTCTGGAAGACCGACGAAATATTCAACTGCGCCTACAATCACAGTATCTATAAAACCGGATACCGATACCGGGGCAGGGTGGTGGGCCAAAATAGCGACAACGACTCGCGCGTCGTTTCAGCGGGCCTGTTACTGGTCGATGATGCGGCGATGCAGTGGCAGGCGTTGGTTCGCTATGGGAAGCTCAATCGAGGTGGTGCTCCCGATGAGCGCAACAGCCTGACTCCAACCCCGCAGGAAATCGCCAGCATCGATTTGACCCACAGCCGTTTTTTCCGCTACGGCGAGATCAGGGTCAGTCTTGGTCTGGAACGCATCGACGACACGGCCAGCGGCCAAACCAGGGATGACGTTCGCGCTTACCTGGAATGGCGTAACCGGTAATTCGGAAATATCAGGTGCTTGCCGGAGCGCTTCACAAGACGCAGACCGGCGCGCGTCAGAAGAAAACGGCATATCGACTCAAAAGCACCGCCATAGCCGCATCCCCCCGGAAGTTGCTACAATTCCGACCCTGATGGCCGTTCAGGAATGCTGACAATGGGCGCAGAAGACCCCATATACGCTTCCCGGCTGGTGAAGCACCGATCAAGCAGGCGGTAATGCCAAGCCCTATGAAATGGATTTCAATTCTCCTTGCGGCACTTCTGTTCTCGGCGCAAATGGACGATGTTGCCGCCGAGCCCTGGGCGGCACCCGGAGATACCAGGTTACGCAACGACTTGCAGTTACTGGGCGATGTGGGAGCGATCAACATTCCCTTGACGGCCTGGCCGGTGAGCTGGGGCGATATCGCCAACGCACTGGAAACTGTTGATGTCGAAGCATTGCCGGCGTCGGCCCGTCCGGCCTTTGAGCGGACCCGCCGGCGTGCGATCGATGAACTTGACGCCGGATTGTTCACGAATCGAATAACCGTCGCTGCGGCGGGCAACCCGCGCATCATCCGTTCCTTCGAAAACACGCCGCGTGAAGAAGGTGAGATCGCAGCCAGCATCACCTGGATTGGAGAACGATTCGCGGTAAACCTGAGCGCATCGTATGTGAGCAA
>CAYUOY010000211.1:4766-5935 GCA_964446495.1 uncultured Woeseiaceae bacterium
ATGAAAGTTCTGGATGACGATCGCGTCATAAACGATACCTGGCTGTTCGGTATGCGCGGCAGCTTTCGACCGCTGCGCGGCCTGGAGATTGGCATCTCGCGTACGGCTCAATGGTGCGGTGACGGCAGAAATTGTGATCTTGGAACGTTTGTCGACTTATTGCTTGGCAAGGATAATCAAGGGGTCAATGTCGATCCCGAAGATGAACCGGGCAACCAGCTGGGCGGGTTTGACATCCGCTGGTCCTTGCCAAAGCAAATTCCGGTCGCGGTCTATGTGCAATGGACGGCCGAGGACACGCGCCAGGGAGGACCTGAACTGGGTTCATGGCTGCGACAGGCGGGGTTGGAATATTGGGGGACGATCGGAGGCGCGAGCCACAGAACGCACTTTGAAATCGCTGATTCGGGCTGCGGAACGGGCGGTCTCGGTTTTAGTAAGATTTCTGAGAACTGCGCCTACAATCATTCGATCTACCAGACCGGCTACCGCTACAAAGGCCGATCGATCGGCCATTCTATGGACGGCGACGGGTTGTCCTATTCCATCGGTTCAACTTTGGTGCAGTCGACAGGACATAGCTGGAACGTCTCGCTGCGATACATGGAAATCAATCGTGTTGGCAATCCAGATCCACGCCACACACTTTCGGCAACGCCACAGGACCTGGTGGACGTTCAGATAAGCCACCAGCGATACCTGCCGATTGGTGTTATTCACGCCGGAATCGGCTACAGCAAGCTCGATGACGAACTAAGTGGTGAAAGCTCAAGCGACGTAACCGGCTTCCTGCGCTGGTCCTCGCAATAACGAAAAGCCGCGCTCCCTTCAGCAAGACCTGACAAGCGACCTAAAAACTAGCAGTTACGAACAATATTGGTACAATCCGCCAGTCAGAAGCCCACCTCCGTAGGAGCGCGACCTGACGCGCGACCAAAACCGATCACGGCACAAGACAATCAGCAATTCGACCTAGCCAAAACCCACACCACCCGGAGACTCCAAAATAACAACCCCCACCAAAACCCGGCTACTAGCACTAACAGCATCAATCCTGCTCGTGACCATCGCACCCCTGGAGTCCGAAGCACAAACAGTGCGCCCAACGGCCGAACTCACCGATTTTTTGTACTTCTTTCGGGTTCATGTGCTTTAAAACTTCAGCAGCA
>CAYUOY010000212.1:0-5906 GCA_964446495.1 uncultured Woeseiaceae bacterium
CCGAAAGCGTTTCCCATTCGCGCGGCCTTGGCAGAACCATACGCGGCGCCCCGAGGGGTTTATCTCAATCTGGAGATTGTCTTCCGTGATTCGGTATCGTCCAGGCTTACCGGTCAGTCCGCGTACTTTATGTTCCGTTATATGCTTCGCCATGAGTGACTCCGAGTTCCGCGTGAGTGGCGGGTATACGCCTACAGGTGTCTATCAGTACACTCCCAAGCCAATAAGGGCAAGGCATTACGCGGTCTCCACTGTCGTCCAAGGTCTTGAGGGGGCAGTAGCTCACGCTGTGCCGGTTCGAGTCCGGCCATCGGCACCAAACCGGAAAAGGGCGATTCTCTGCGGGAGTCGCCCTTTTTTCTTTGGGATGAGTTTTCGGTAATAACGAAGGCGAAATAGGGGATATCCGAAACAAAAAAACCCGGGATGAGGGCGTCTGGGGGTATTAACGGCGGCATACCCACTGATACAATGTCGCGCCGGCGAGGGCGCCGGAACAATCTGACTTCAGACTAAAAATAAACAGATGCTCGCAAATTACCTGCCAATACTGATTTTCCTCGGCGTTGCCACCGCGATAGCGTTGCTGCTAATGGGGCTTGGCTTGCTGATTGGCAGCGGCGGCAAGGATGCGGAGAAGCTGTCGCCATACGAGTGTGGTTTTGAGCCTTTCGAAGATACGCGCGGAAAATTCGATGTGCGCTATTACCTGGTCGCGATCCTTTTCATCATCTTCGATCTGGAAATTGCCTTTCTGTTTCCGTGGGCCGTGTCGCTGGATGTTATCGGTGGTTTCGGCTTGATCGCGATGGGCATTTTTCTGGCCATTCTTGTGGTTGGGTTCATCTATGAATGGAAGAAGGGGGCGCTCGAATGGGATTGACGAGTGTAGCTGGCGACAATCCGCCGACAGACTCTGCGGATCCCGCGGCGGCTGAGGCTGGCCAGAGTTTGCAGAAAAACGGTTTTGTCGTCACCAGCGTCGATGCGGTGATGAACTGGGCCCGCACCGGCTCCATGTGGCCGATGACATTTGGTCTGGCCTGTTGTGCCATTGAAATGATGCAGGCGGGCGCCGCGCGTTACGACCTGGATCGTTTCGGTATTATTTTTCGCCCCAGCCCGCGCCAGTCAGATGTCATGATTGTTGCTGGTACGCTGACAAACAAGATGGCCGCACCGCTACGCAAGGTTTACGACCAGATGCCAGAGCCTCGGTGGGTGTTATCCATGGGCTCCTGCGCAAACGGGGGTGGCTATTATCACTACGCCTATTCGGTAGTTCGTGGCTGTGACCGGATAGTACCGGTTGATGTTTACGTTCCCGGTTGCCCCCCGACGGCGGAGGCGCTTTTATACGGTCTGATTCAATTGCAAAAGAAGATCAGACGTACCAGTACGATCGCCAGGTAATCGGGCAGGTTAAAAAACAATAACAATGCACATAAACAACGAGACAATGGCCGCTCGGATAGATGCTCGCTTCGCTGAGAAGATGACGCGTATTGACTCGAGTTGTGACGAGTTGACCTATGAGCTTGCCAGGGCAGACCTGGTCGATGTTGCGACCGCGTTACATGACGATGAGGAATTCGGTTTCGAGCAATTGATTGACGTTTGTGGCGTTGACTATCTGACTTACGGACAAGGCGAATGGACGACTTATAGTGCAACGGACAGTGGTTTTAGTCGTGGTGTTGAGCGCGAGCCGGTTATTCTGGACGAAGCAGACACTTTCGATCCGAAGCGGTTTGCTGTGGTCTACCATCTGCTGTCATTGAAAAACAATGTTCGTGTTCGCTTGCGCGTTTTCCCCGGTGAGGAGAATCCACCCGTGCTGCCGTCGGTTGTTGGAATCTGGAATTCTGCCAACTGGTTCGAACGGGAGGCCTTCGATCTGTTCGGTATTCTCTTTGAAGGACATCCGGATCTACGGCGAATTCTGACCGACTACGGTTTCATTGGTCACCCATTCCGCAAAGACTTCCCTCTGATCGGAAATGTTGAAGTTACCTATGATGCTGAGAAGGGGCGCGTCGTCTATCAGCCGGTATCCATTGAGCCGCGCACCGCCGTGCCGCGCGTCATTCGTGACGACAGTCGCTACGCGAGCGACGCTCAGGAAGGGTCAGCCGATGGCTGAGATTCAGAATTTCACCATGAATTTTGGCCCGCAGCACCCGGCGGCGCATGGTGTATTGCGTCTAATTCTGGAGATGGACGGTGAAGTGATCCAGGCAGCCGACCCACATGTTGGTTTGCTGCATCGGGGCACGGAAAAACTGGCGGAATCGAAACCGTACAATCAAAGCATTGGCTATATGGATCGGCTGGATTACGCGTCGATGATGTGCAATGAGCACGGTTATGTTCTGGCCATTGAGAAGCTGCTTGGCGTCGTGCCGCCACTACGTGCGCAATACATTCGCGTCATGTTTGATGAGATCACTCGCATCCTCAATCACCTGATGTGGCTGGGTGCGCACGGTCTGGATATCGGCGCCATGACCATGTTTCTCTACTGCTTCCGCGAGCGCGAAGATTTGATGGATTGCTATGAGGCCGTGTCGGGAACGCGCATGCATGCGACCTATTATCGACCGGGTGGCGTCTATCGGGATCTCCCCGACTCAATGCCGAAATATCAGGCTTCGAAATGGCGCAAGCAAAAAGATGTGGACCGACTGAATGCGAGCCGTGACGGCTCATTGCTGGATTTTATTGAGGCATTCACCGACAAGTTTCCTTCCTGCGTTGATCAGTATGAGACGTTGCTGACGGATAACCGTATCTGGAAGCAAAGAACCGTCAACATCGGCGTTGTCTCGCCGGAACGAGCATTGAATCTTGGTTTCACCGGTCCGATGTTGCGAGGTTCCGGGGTCGAGTGGGATCTGCGTAAGAAACAACCCTATGAGACTTACGATCAACTGGATTTTGCTATTCCGATTGGCAGCAATGGGGACTGTTACGATCGCTACCTGGTTCGGATCGAGGAATTTCGGCAGTCCAATCGGATCATCGAGCAGTGTGTGAAATGGCTGCGCAAGAATCCGGGCCCGGTCATGCTGGATAACCATAAAATCGTGCCGCCGAGCCGCGTGGAAATGAAAGGCAACATGGAATCGCTGATTCACCACTTCAAGCTCTTCACCGAAGGCTATTCGGTTCCTGCAGGCGAAGCCTATGCAGCGATTGAACACCCCAAGGGCGAGTTTGGCGTCTATTTGATTTCGGATGGTGCCAACAAGCCATACCGGGTAAAAATCCGCGCGGCAGGTTTTGTCCACATTTCGGCCATGTCTGAAATGGTGGTTGGTCACATGCTGGCGGATGTCGTCGCCGTAATTGGTACCCAGGACATCGTGTTCGGTGAGGTGGACCGATGAGCGGCTCAGGCATGCTTTCGGATCACGTGCGTGCAGAAATCGATCGCTGGACGGAGAGATTTCCGGAAGACCGTAAGCGCTCGGCCGTCATTGCCGCGCTGCATGCCGTACAACATGAAAATAGTGGCTCGCTTACCGCTGAGTTGATGAACAGCGTTGCGGACTACCTCGATTTGCCCACGATTCAGGTGTATGAGGTTGCCACTTTCTATTCGATGTTCCAGACGCAGAAAGTCGGCCGCAACAATGTCGCGATTTGCACCAACGTGTCATGCATGTTGCGCGGAGCGGACGATATCGTGGCTCACGTTGAACAGAAACTGGGCATCAAGGTGGGCGAGAGTACTGAAGACGGGCGCATCTATCTAAAGAAAGAAGAAGAGTGTCTGGCCGCTTGTTGTGGCGCGCCAATGATGATGGTCAATCACAAATATCATGAGAATCTGACCAAAGAAAAAGTAGATGAAATTCTGGACGGGCTGAGCTGATGGCGCTGGAACAGAATCTCGTTTGCTTCAATACTTTCGGTTCGGATGAGTCGTGGAGTCTGGCGACGTACGAAAAACACGATGGTTACCAGGCATGGCGAAAAATTCTGGCCGGCGAGCTTACGCCGGATCAGGTCATCGATGAAGTCAAGGCATCCGGCTTGCGCGGTCGTGGTGGCGCAGGTTTTCCCACCGGGCTGAAATGGAGCTTCATGCCGCGTAATGCACCCGGTCAGAAGTATCTGGTGTGCAATTCGGACGAGAGCGAGCCGGGCACCTGTCATGATCGTGAAGTGCTGCGTTACAACCCGCACTCACTGGTCGAGGGCATGATGATTGCCGCCTATTCAATGGGCGCGACGGTTGCCTATAACTATATTCGCGGTGAATTCATTGATGAACCGCTGCCGCGATTTGAGGCGGCGCTCGTGGAGGCCTACGAAGCGGGTTTGCTTGGCAAAAATATTCAGGGCTCAGGTATCGATCTGGATATTCACGCCTTTCTTGGCGCTGGAGCCTACATTTGCGGCGAAGAAACAGCGTTGCTGGAATCGCTGGAAGGCAAACAGGGCAAGCCTCGCTTCAAGCCGCCATTTCCGGCGAATTTTGGTTTGTACGGCAAACCTACAACGATCAACAACACGCAAAGTCTCGCCTGCGTACCCGCGATACTGCGAAATGGCGCGGGCTGGTTTGCAGGGTTGGGCCCGGAAGGGTCAGGCGGTACGGCACAGTTTTCGGTATCCGGCCACGTCGAGAAACCCTGCAATCTTGAGTTGCCCATGGGTATTCCGTTTAAAGACTTGCTGGAATTATGTGGCGGCGTTCTGGGGGGGCGAAAATTGAAGGCCGTTATCCCCGGTGGATCGTCCACCAAAGTGCTTACGGCCGACACCATTATGGAATGCACGATGGACTATAACTCGTTGCAACAGGCGGGTTCATCGTTTGGTACCGGCGCGGTCATCGTGATGGACGAGACGACCTGTATGGTGAGCGTGCTGCGTCGCATCTCGCGTTTCTACATGGCCGAGTCCTGTGGGCAATGTACACCGTGTCGCGAAGGCACCGGTTGGCTCTATCGTATGTTGACCAGAATTACCGAAGGCAAAGGTGATATGGGCGACCTGGACAAGCTGGTTGATGTGGCCAACAAGATTGAAGGTCACACGATCTGCGCGTTGGGTGACGCCGCCGCCTGGCCGGTGCAGAGTTTTCTGCAGCGTTTTCATCATGAATTCGAATATATGGTTGAGAACCACGGCCGCAGCATTGTGGACCGCACTGATAAGGCCGCCGCATGAGCGACGACATCGTCAACCTGGAGGTTAACGGCAAGCCGGTTGAGGCGCGCAAAGGTCAAATGATCATCGAGGTCACGGATCAGACCGGCGACTATGTGCCGCGGTTTTGTTATCACGACAAGCTGAGCGTTGCCGCCAATTGTCGAATGTGCCTGGTCGAAGTGGAGAAAGCACCGAAGCCACTGCCGGCTTGTGCCACACCCGTCGGTGAAGGAATGAAGGTTTTCACTCATTCGCCGTACGCCATCGCCGCGCAGAAGGCGACCATGGAATTCCTGCTGATCAACCATCCTCTTGATTGTCCGATTTGTGATCAGGGCGGCGAGTGCGAGTTGCAGGATCTGGCGATGGGCTTTGGCAGTGATGTATCGCGCTATAACGAACGCAAGCGGGTCGTCAAAGACCGCAACATCGGGCCGCTGGTATCGACCGACATGACCCGTTGTATTCACTGCACTCGCTGCGTGCGTTTCGGCGAAGAAATTACCGGCCTGCAGGAACTGGGCACGATGGGGCGCGGCGAAAACGTAAAAATCAGCGCGTTTGTCGAAATGAGTGTCGATCATGAGATGTCGGCCAACATCATTGATCTTTGCCCGGTCGGCGCACTCAATAACAAACCCTACCGATACAGTGCTCGTGCCTGGGAGATGGTGCAACGAAAAACGGTTGCTCCACATGATTGCGTTGGTTCGAATCTTTACGCGCATGTCTTGCGAGGCACT
>CAYUOY010000213.1:0-5872 GCA_964446495.1 uncultured Woeseiaceae bacterium
TATGGCGCGCCCGGAGAGATTCGAACTCCCGACCACCTGGTTCGAAGCCAGGTACTCTATCCAGCTGAGCTACGGGCGCATTGTTGGTTTTCAGGACAAACGACAAGTCTGGCTCGCCGTGTCTTTGCCTGGACGGGTATTCTACTTGCCTTTGCGGTCCGTAGCATGGCTTTCTTGCTCCAGCAGGGCCATTTTTTGACATTCAGATGAATTGTTGCGCTCCGGATTCGCCATCTCAACAATATGTCACTTCCAATCGAATCGTTTTTGGAACCAAACCAGTGGTTCATCTGAAATAGTGTTTTTTCGCACCCTGGCTGGCCTGCCGCCTCTATAATAGTGGACATGTTGGGTGTCCTCATATCGCTATTTCTCGTACAAGGAATAACGGATTCCACCGTTGTTATTGGGATGGAGGGCAAGGCCGACTCATTTTCGGTCGATCAGGAAAACCTGGGGATGCGGCTGGTTATTCAGCATGTCAATGCTACGGGCGGCATTCATGGACGACGTCTGATCGAGAAGAGTTATCCGCGCGGCACGAACAACGCGTTGGTGCAACAGATTGCGAATGTTGAGCGTTTGACCGAACAGGACCAGGTCTTCTTGTTGTTCAACTTCGGTGGTCCCGGATCTGTACCCATCGGTGCTTATGCCACGGAGCACGAAATTCCTTATCTTTTTCCGCACACGGCGCTGCTCACCGTTGATGGTGCCCGGCATGTTTATACCTCTTATCCGCGTTATGGCGGCGAGTCGCGGGTCATGCTCCGTTACCTGTCGGAAGAGCGTGGTGCGAATCGTATCGCGGTTATTTACGCTGACAATATTTATGGGCAGTACTTTGCTGACAGAGCCCGGGAACTGGCCAGCGAATTCCCGTACACCGTCGTTGGCACGCAAGCGCTGCCACGCAACCCGAGCGATGCGATAACGGAAATGAAGGCGTTGCAAGAGGGTCAGCCAGACGCTGTCATCATGGCCCTTTATCCTGCCGGCGCGAGAGAAGTCGTCAAGGCCAAGGCGGCGCTGAACTGGGATGTCCGACTGGTATCATCCGGTCCATTAACCGATGAGCAGTATCTGAATGTTGACGGTGGTGAAGCGGAAGGGACCCTGGGTTTTTGCTACTACCCGGACCCCAATACCAGCGACGCCGCCGGGGTCGTGGAGTATCGGCGATTGATGGCAAAGTATTATCCGGACGAAGCGCTCAATCGGTACTCCCTGTACGGTTACGTTTTTGGCAAACTCGTGGTTGAAGGCCTCGAGCGGGCCGGACCGGACTTATCGCGAAAACGATTCCTTGATGGCATGGAGTCCATCCGGGACTGGGACAGCGGCGGCATCATGCCCGTCGTTAATTTTTCGGCCGACGATCATCACGCCCAGAATGCTGGCTTTATTTGCGAGCTACAGGAGCAGCGTTTTCGGCCGTTGACGGGGTGGATTTCTCCCTGAGAAACGAACGAACAGCGTCTGAATCAAGGACGAATCGATACGGTTTCGCTGCATCTTCTTCCGCATAATCAATGCCCACTCGAGGGCCAATTTTTATGGACCGCGCGGCGATATGAAGACCGTGGTCTTCGATCCATACTTTGTTTCCGTAAAGGCTCGTTCCGCTCAATGCCGTCGTGATACCCAGCGCTTTTGACAGAGAGCCCGGCCCGGCCAGAAATGCTTTGTCCGCCTTTTTCTTTTGGCGACGGACGAGCATTCTCCCGGTACCTTCCCGTGGGAAACCAGCACGAATCAGCACCACGTGCGGAATGTCTACCGCATTCGTAACCACGTTGAAAAGATGATGAATACCGTAACAAAGATAGACGTAGGCACTTCCGCCCGCGGCATACAGGATTTCGGTGCGCTTCGTGCGCTTGCCACCGTAGGCGTGACTGGCTTTGTCACCGATGCCAGCGTAGGCCTCAGTCTCAGTAATAAAGACTTTCGTGATTTCCCCACCGATGTTCGAGCACAACACTTTGCCCAATAGCGCCCGACTAATCTGAACGACGTCCTCTCCGGAATAAAACGTCTTGCCAGGCATTGTCCCGGAATGTGGTGTCAATTGCTCGGGCGGCACGTTCTGTCAGGCTGCACGAACTTTCGGTAGCATTTCATCCAGCGCAACTAACAGGCTATCTACTTCATCCGGACTGTTGTAGTGAACGGGTCCTATGCGAACAGCGCCACCTGACTCATCAATGCCAAGGGCCTTTACCACTTCGATCGCGTAGTTGTGCCCGGTCCAGACGAAAATGTTTTTCCGTGCCAGCATCTCACCGATACGGCCTGGTGATGTCCCGGCCACCGTGAATGCAACGGTCGGCACGCGGCGATGGATTGCGTCTTTGGCCGTAATCCCCTGAATGCGAACACCCGGCAACGTCTGTAGTCCCTCGATCAGGTGCATTGCCAGTTCACTTTCATACGCAAACAGATAGTCGAGTGCGGCATGGATGTGTCTTCGCCTGCCCTGATAGTGCCCATATTTCGAGTGATAGTCTTGCGCCTGATTGACGCCGATCCATGCGAAATAGTCGACCGCCGCCGCCGTCCCCGCCATGCCCTCGTGACTCTGCGTCCCGGTTTCAAAGCAGGATGGAACGGCCCCCGTAGCCGGACGTACCTTGTACGGCTGCAGCGACTCCAATAACTCTCGCCGGGCCCAAAGCATGCCCTGGTGTGGTCCGAAAAACTTGTACGCTGAACAGGCGAGAAAGTCGCAACCCATGTCCTGCACATCGATCGCCACATGAGGCGCAAGCTGTACTGCATCGATATAGCTCCACGCACCAGCTTGCCGCGCTTTGGAACAAATTGTTTTGACGTCATTGATCGTGCCGGTTAAATTGCTGGCCGCGCCGACGCAAACGAGCCGGGTTCTCTCGGTAAGCAACTTGTCCAACTCGTCCAGATCAAACTCAAAGGTTTCTGTGTTGAACGGCAGCCACTTTATTACCAGGTCGAGGTCTTCTGCCAACAGCAACCACGGTGAGATATTCGCATCATGGTCCATGCACGAAACAATGATCTCATCACCCGGCTTCAATGTGCGTCCGATGGAGCGTGACATATGCAGGGTTAACGTGGTCATGTTCTGACCAAAGATAATCTCATCCGCAGATGCCGCATTGAGGAAGTCTGCCATCGCCAAACGTGCATCGGCAATGACCGCGTCAGCGCGATCTGAGGTCGAAAACCCTCCGCCGACATTCGCACTGGATTCAATGAGGCAATTCGACATCGACTCCACGACGCAGCTGGCGACCTGGGTGCCGGCCGGATTGTCGAAATAGAGGCGTGAAACGCCGTCATCCTCGATTGTCAGGGAAGGAAATTGGCCGCGAATAGCGGCGAGATCATAACTCATCAGTTGCTCCTGCTAGCGCCCGTTTGCCTTGCTGCGCAGTTTCTTCTTTCTCGGGTGACGACGAATGCGTACCGGGCCTTCGTCCACCACGCTCCCACCCCACTTCTCTCGATGTGCGTCCTGGGCCTGCTGTCGAACGCTCGCGTGACGGTTCGTCAATAACAATGAATTGGGATCACAAACCACGGCGCGGATGACACCCAGATCGCTCGCCGCATCGAAAAGACTCGGGTACCAGCGCTCCCAGTTGGGCAGTAATTCTTCTACTTTTTCGCGCAGGTTCATGCTTGCAATGTATATGAGCGGCGCAGGGGATACAACGCCGAAAGACGGCAATTGTGACGCCGTTCGGTGAACCTGCATTACACGACAGAAACTCGGCTGGCATGCCTCACAGGGCGCATTGCCTCTTGTATTTCTAGTCTGCCAGGGCCCGGACGAAAAAGAGAGCAACAAGCGCGAAAACACCGCTGACAAGCAACGTGGAAAACTGCGGTATCGAATCCATGGGTAGTGCCGGAACGATCGCGGAGATATCAAGGCGATCAAGCGGCAATTCAGCAACCATATTAACAAGACTTACGACGATTTCGCTTGCCGGCCTGGCCGCAAACAAACCGCCAACACTGACTGCCACCGGCATCGCCAAGCGGCGAATCCACATTTGACGCCGAACTCGCCGCATCACCTTTTTGCTAAATCCAAGATCGGGTAATGGGTCAGACTGAAACAATGCCTCAAGCCTGAGTTGCTGTTTGTCCTTGTTTCGGTCAGCCATATTTATGATCTTCGATTTCAAAACTATCCCTGATCTTTTCCTTACCGCGAAAAATAATCGACTTAACAGTACCGATTGGCAATTTCGCGGCGTCACCAATTTCCCTGTGCGACAGTCCGCAAGCATACGACAGAATCATCACCGCTCGTTCCTCCTCGGTCAAGATCGCCAGAAACTTATCCAAATCACCTATCTCATCCGAATCTACAGTCACGCGTTCCTCGCCCACATCTTTGGCATGTCCTGCTGCCTGCAAAACCTCATCGTACCGATTCGTTTTGCGCTTTGACTGCAGGAAGGTTGTGTAAGCGACCTTCAGCAGCCAGCCTATAAAGCTCCCGCGGCCTGCGTAGGTGTGAATCTTGTTCCACGCATGCAAGAAACAATCCTGAGAGAGATCATCTGCCAGAACCGGATCACGACAGAGTTTCCGCAGGAAGTTTCGCACCTGCGATTGATGCCGGCGTACCAGTTCACCGAATGCATCGGCATCCTGCTTTGCCACCACCTGCGCGACCAGGTAACGATCAACCTCACCAGGATCATTGGAGGGTTGCTCATTCAGCTTTGTTGCTCACGGTCGCCGGTACGCCATAGAATCAGATAGGCGATACCAACCAGGGTGGGGAACATGCCGATCGCCAACATCGGACGAGCGGCGTCTTCCTCTCCGAGGATGGCGCCGAAAAGAGCAAAGCCGACGCCGATAGCAATCGAGATCAGGCCGCGACGAAGATCGGTTGCCGTGGTTTTCTTGGGCTCCGATATTTGCTCGATCAATTCGCCACTCAATTCGGTGCCTTTTTCCATGGCCAGGCGGATCGTTTCTTGCACGGCCGAGCGAGTCTTGTATTTGAAATACATGATGACGGCAACAATCAGCACGGTTGCTATAAATGAGGCAATCGGTATGAATTCTTCAACCATAGTCTTTCCTGTTATCTCTTTGACGCAGCCATGCTGCCCTTGTGAAGTAGATGCGCCACCGCAACCATTTGGATGCAAACTGACACGGCAATATTGTACGCTCGACGAATAGCCTTTTATATCAATAGCTTAATAAGGGGTGGTTGACAGATTTTGCGCTGAGGTGATGCTCGGTGGGATCGCGCGTCAGGTCGCGCTCCTACAGCCCTTCTGTTCGCATCGTTGTAGGAGCGCGACCTGACGCGCGATCCCACGAACTCCGAAGATTTCTCTAGGTTTCTGAGGCGTGCCAGGCGTCGAGAAGCTTCGCCTCGATCTCCGGACTGAGACCCGCACGTGTTTTCTCCGTACGTTCTGCCGGCAAGGTCTTCCACCAGCGCACAGTGTCACGCGCTGTCTCACGTGTCGGGCGGTTTCTGAGCCCTTCTGCAAGCGCTCGCTCCCCGCTGACCATCGCATTACCGGCGTTTTCTCGCAGCGGCGGCGACCAGAGGGGGAAAGCGTTGCCTTCACCCGCATCCTGTGACTGGATAAATTCATAGTCGACCCAGATCGGGGTCATGTCGGCCGCGGTCACCGCCAGGCTGTCCTCCAACAGATCACCCATGCTGAATGATCCTGCCGGGGTAACGGTGTTAAAGGTGCCGGTGACTCGTTTCTCTGTAACATCGATAGTGAAGTTGGCAAGGTCTCGCACATCAATGATCTGGATTTTGTCCTCCGGCGTGCCTGAATGTGATATACAGCTGCAACGTTCTGATTTCAGTATCGATGCCAAATTCACCATTCCC
>CAYUOY010000214.1:0-5839 GCA_964446495.1 uncultured Woeseiaceae bacterium
GGGGAGCAAAGCGCCGATGGTGCGTAATAATTTGTGAACGTCAGTCCTTCCTCAGCGAGCGCATCGAGATTCGGAGTTTGCAACACCGGATGGCCGAAACTGGCCAGGTCGCCATAGCCAAGATCATCCACGTAGATCAGCAAGATATTGGGTTGTGTCGCCGCGAACGCATCACTGCAGATCAGCGTTGCCAGCAGGATTCCGAGGCAGTGTCTGGTTTTATCCATCTTCAATACTCCATTCATACTGCGAATTACAATGTTCGCCTGAGCCAATCGAGGATGCGCCCTTGCAACTTCGGGTCATCCTTAAAAACAGCCACGCCGTGACCCGTCGAGCCGGCAACGATTTCCAGTTGTCGCGGTTCACTGGAAAGCTCGTATAACTCTCTGGCCCAGGCGGCCCGCTTGCCATCCTGTTCCAGCTCCGAGGCGATCAGGTACACGGAATGAAGATTGCTCAATCGATCATGGCTGCCCGCAAGGTTATGAACCGCCGCTACCTTGGCTGACATTGCCACCGCTGTCCTGACCTCAAAGTCCGGGCTCCCGACCGCTACACAGGCGAGATTGGCGCCGATGGATGCTCCGACAACCGCAATTCGTGACATATCCACTCGACCTGTTTGGCGCAGCCATTCGATCGCGGCGGCCATGTCTTGCGGAGCCTGCTCTGGATCGTTGAACAATGTGCTGAAGTCTGCTTCGCCGGCCGATTCACCATGACCCCTGACATCGTAGGCAAGAGCAACCATGCCTTGCTCCACGACCTGATGAAAAATCGGTAGTGAGGTCCATTCTTCTTTCGAGGAGCCACCCTGATGGATGAAGATGACGGCAGCGGATTCAGCACTCGCGTTGTCGGGTGTCACGACTGTCGCAGCAATTCGAATGCCATCTTTAGTCAGGAAGTGAATGTCCTGACTATCGTCCGCTGCGGCTGCTAACGAATGTCCGGTGGCCAGGCCCAACATACAGATAATTGTCAGGGCCGTTCGTCGGGTGTTCGTTAACATTGTTCTCATTGGCTTGCTTTATTCCTATGCCGAGCGTGACTTCGCGAGCAGCACCTTGTGAAGAATTCGTCCCACGACAACATCTTCTCCTTCAGCCATGACCGTCGCCGACAAATGAATTCTGCCACCGGAGAAAAGCAGCATGCGAACCTCAACGGCCGGCGTGTGTTCGCGCAATGCTGTCACGAACTCCTGTGGCGTTATTCGTACAGTGCCTGGATCCCAGTCAACATCCAGGTAGAGTTCATTGGCCGTTCCCTCGGATACAAATATCCGGGTGGTGACACCCGGTAACGAGTCTATCTCCGCAATGATGTTGTTGAATCTGGATCGCTTATAGGCAAAGTCGTCTTCTTCGCTAATATTCAAACCGGTTTCCAGCGCCACCAGCATACCCAGGTATTCCTCGGCCGAGACCTTCATGCCGCGACCGATCGAGGTGTCGTTCGGGGCGCTGTTCAGTTTGGCGTATCGAATCAGGTCCTTCCTGCCCAGCAAAAGTCCCGCGCTGTAGGGTCCGCGCAGGCCCTTTCCACCGGAGTAGCAGATCAGGTCGAATCCTTCGCTGACGCCATCGACCACATTGCTGGCAGGAGGCGTGGTCGTCGCCGCATCGCAAAACGAAGGAACGCCCAACTCCCTGGCTAGTGCAATGTAACGCTCGGCGGTAATGTCATCCCCCTTGTGGGTCGGCTTCAGGAAAAACATCATTGCCGTTTGCTCGTTAACGGCCCGCCGCACATCCGCTTCCGTTGCCACTTCGATTAGCGTGGCGCCAGCAACGGTGAGTGCCCGGTCATAGGTATATCGATGTTTTTTCTGGATGATGATTTCATTCTTGATGCCACTGGTTTCCGGCAACCGCTGCATCTTGTCCTCATCACCCAATGTCATGCAGGCCGCCGTACCGAGGACAATTGAAGCCGTAGCACCGGCGGTGACCATCGCTGCTTCGCAGTCGGTCAAGTCCGAGATTCGCTCACCGATAGCCGTGTGTAGTTGGGCCATCTTCACTTTGTGGGTTGCCGCGTAGCGCATGGCAGTGACAACCTCAGGACGCATCCGTGCGCCCCCAAGTGCAGAATAGGCGCCCGCCGCATTGATGAAGGGCTTCACATCGAGTTCGGCGAAGTAGTCCCGACTTGCTACTGCCGCTGACGGCATCGACGAATTCGCGGCCGCGGGAGTCGCTTTCGCGAGCAAACTCAGCGGCACGAAACTCGCCAGTGTCTGCAGTATGGTGCGTCGTGGTGGCATTTGTTTATTTTCGGCGTCAGTACCAGACTTCTCAGGCACTTTTCCGCAAAATCTCCGTAACTCGTTGCGTAACGATGTCCGCCTCGCCCTGTTTCAACAACACGGCGGTCAGATGCAGGTTTCCGGCAGACAAGAACAATGCTCTTATTTCGATGGAGGGACTGCCATCCCGCAGCGCCTGTTTCACTTGCTCAACGCTGATCTTGTATTGCAACTCGTCCCACTGGATTTCGATATAGGGCTCACGTGCTTCTGCCTGTGGAATGTGAGTTTCAATCCTGAGGCCGGGTATTCGCGACAGTACGGATCCCATGTCATTCACGGTCTTTAGCTGTCGCTGAAACTCCGCTTCTTCATCAAACTTCAGGCTCGTCTCAAGTGCGACCATCATGCCGAGGTATTCTTCAGGGGCAACCTTCATGCTGCGCCCGTAGGCGCGATGGTTCGGAGAGGCATTCTGGCGTGCATAGTGAATCAGGTCTTTGCGCCCCAGCAGCAGGCCGGCACTGTAAGGGCCGCGCAACCCCTTGCCGCCCGAGTAGCAGATAAGATCGAATCCGGCGGCGATTGTTCTTGCCATATTGCTGATGGGCGGTACCGTGGTAGCGGCATCGCACATGACAGGGATCTTGTGCTCTTTCGCCAGCGTAACTAACTCGGACACTTCGATGTCCAGATCATCGGGCCTGTTCAACAGGTAAAACATCATCGCCGTATTCGGATTGATCGCGGCACGGATATCAGCCGCCGTTTCCACCTCAATCAGCGTTGCGCCTGGAGCCCTGATCGACCGGTCGTACATATAGCGCTGGCCACGAAGAATGATGACCTCGTTCTTCATGCCCGACCCGTCGGGAAGCTGCTCCATCTTTTCGGCGTCACCCAGCGTCATACAGGCGGCCGTCCCCAAAATGATGCCGCAGGTCGCTCCAGAGGTGACCATGGCGGACTCGGCACCGGTCAGCTCGGCGATACGCGCTCCAACCGCGTCATGCAAATCCGTCATGCGCGCCTTGTTCCGGATCGCATAGTCCATAGCCTCGATCACTTCGGGCCACATCTCGGCGCCACCAAGCGATGAGTACGGACCGACGGCGTTGATGAACGGTTGCACACCGAGATCGGAGAAATAATCCTGCTCCGGCAGAACAGGAGACGCGGTCGCGTCACCCATGAAATAACTGAATGGCGCGACGGCACTCAGCGCGGCAAGGAAATTACGTCTGTTGGTCTGCATCAGGTCTCTGAGTCTACCGCGTACTACCTGGCGTCGTCAGGCTCTTGCTTGATCAATGTGTCGCAGAGTGCGCTCTTCTGGATTGCCTGGTGCCTGGCGCTTAACTGCAAATTTGAGCGACTGCTTTTCCTGTCATAAGCTGACATACTTCTGCTGAATGGGTATCCGGCTCTTCGTGACCCAACGCGGACATCGGCCACGAATTGTGTTCCAACTTCTTTTCACTTCCGAACAGAGATAAGTTCCATGCATACACAACGATTGGACAGTTGGACTCACGATCATGTGTTTGGTCAGGATAAAAAACGGGCGGGTGAGATACGCACGCTGCTGATTGTTGCCTTAACAGCGATCATGATGGTCGTCGAGATTACGACGGGTTTGATTTATCAATCCATGGCGCTATTGGCCGATGGTCTGCATATGGCGTCGCACACTACGGCGCTGGGTATCGCCGTATTTGCTTATGTAATTTCCCGACGATTGGCCTCTGATCGGCGCTTTGCGTTTGGGGTAGGCAAGATCAACAGCCTTGCCGGGTTCGCCAGCGCGGTGATGTTACTGGGTTTCGCGTTGATAATGGTCATTGAGAGTACAGACCGTTTGATCAACCCATTGATTATCGCTTTTGATCAGGCATTGATCGTCGCCGTGATAGGCCTTGTCGTCAATGGCGTAAGTGCCTGGGTCCTGATGTCAACCCCGCACGACCATGGCCATGCTCATCATCACGACGACCATGAGCACCACGGACACGATCACAATCTTCGCGCCGCCTATTTGCATGTGTTAGCGGATGCGGCGACTTCAATGCTGGCGATCGTGGCCTTGCTGGCAGGCAAATACATGGGCGCCTATTGGCTCGACCCGGTGATGGGACTTGTCGGCGCTGCATTGGTTGCTCGCTGGTCATATGGCCTTATTCTGGACACTTCACGCGTGTTGCTCGATAAACAAACCGAAGAACATAAAGCGGTGTCATTACGAAAATCAATTGAGGAACATTCGACGGATCGTGTAACGGATTTACACATTTGGAATATTGGTCACAACATTTTTGCAGCGGAGATTGCCCTGGTCAGCGATAATCCCAATACGCCGGACTATTACAAGTCGCTGATCCCGGCAAATCTCAAGATCGTGCACGCGACGGTTGAGGTTCACCGCTGCGCTGACCACTGATTCAACGGCCGCAATAAGATGCAACGCAGCGCCCCGAAATGGTAAGCACGTTGAGAAAATAGCATGATGCTCAGCAAATCAGAACGTCAGGAAGTCTGGACAACAATTTCTGTATTCCTGGCGATCGTCACGGTTCTGAGTGCCATCTTCCATCTGGCAATCATCAATCTCATGCCGACGAGTCTCTATGTAGGCCCATTGATGTGGAGCCCTGGTGTCGCTGCCATGATCACCCTTCGCATTCGTGGTCGCGATATCTCCTCATTGCCATGGCAATGGGGCGAGTGGCGCTATAACCGCCGCGCCTTCATGGTCCCTGTCCTATATGTTTCAGCCGCATATGCACTCATCTGGATACTCGGATTTGGTGGCGTACCCAACGAAGACACGCTGGCTCGCTGGGCCAAAGACGCCGGCCTCGAGGGCGTTGGCAGCGCTACCCTGATTGTCATCATGGTTCTGCTGCTGGGTACCGTTGGCTGCATCCGGGCCATGAGTACTGTCGTCGGGGAAGAAATCGGCTGGCGCGGGTTTTTCATCTGGGAACTGCGGAAGGTCCTGCCCTTCGGTGGGGTCGCGCTCGCCAGCGGTGTAATCTGGGGCTTTTGGCACTGGCCGATTGTGATCTACTACGGCGGTGGCGAACCTGTCATGCAGATGACTGCTTTCGTCGTGATGACCACAGCCATGTCGACCATTATGGCCTATTTCACGTTTAAGTCTGAGAGCCTGTGGCCCGCGGTCCTGTTTCATGCGGCGCACAATGTTTTTTCCGACAAGATCTTCACCCCGCTCACCGTCAAAGGTGAAAACACGACCCTCTGGACCGGCGAATACGGCTTCATGATGCCCATCATGGCCAGCCTGCTCGCACTCTATTTCTGGCGCAGGGCAAAAGCCGAAGGCATGTGATTATTCTTTCGTAATCACGGAATCCATCACGACGCGGAGTATAGATTCTGGCAGACCCTTGCCTCATGCGAGCCGAATCCGCGGACCGTGCAATCGTCCGCCTTCGCGATAGCGAACATCCAAACAGGGCAGGAAAACAGGTGTTGCGACGTAGCGCTAGTGCAAGTAAACCGGAGCCGGCGGTTCCTTCGCAAAGTTTTCCACTCCGCTCAACAAAGCTCCCGCGGGAGGATGGT
>CAYUOY010000215.1:0-5700 GCA_964446495.1 uncultured Woeseiaceae bacterium
GTACTCGTCCCCTAGCATCAGAAGTGCCCGATAGAGAAATTCGACATCCTCAAACTGGGCGTCTTTGACCGCGCGCAGGGCCTTTGACGTGAGCACTACGCATCCCGCCAGCTCTTGTTCAGCCCAATCGCCGAGGTCCGCCAGACTGCCGGGAATGTTGATAGCTGGTGTTTGGCCACCCAGTGCAGTGAGGCGGCTTTCCAAGGTTCTTACGCGATCACGCAGCCAGAGTTCCCGTGACTCAGATTCAAGGGCTCGGTCCATCATTTGCTTGCGCTCACGCTCTTCCTCGTCGGCAAGCGCAGAAAAATCATCCCGTTCAGCAGCGAGCATACTGTTCTCCTCTTCCAGCAAAGCAACCATTTCCGCATCACTTTTATGCTCTGCTTTGGCCTGTTGACGCCGGTGAGCAGCAACTGCCTGGCGTACCCTTGCAAAGGGTGGTACCAAGTCATCTGACCAACGAAGCGTTTGCTCAGCAGCGGACCCGGTGAGCAGGTCGACGAAAGCAGTGGGACCAATATCCCCCCAGTTCCTAATCGCCCCTGGGAGCGCCAGGGGGTGACTGAACGGGCTATCTGCTTCTATGTCGCAGCCGGGCTTATATGTGCGTACGGCGCCTCGGAATACCGAAATGCGCTTGCCAACAAGATCGGTCAACCGATACGTGAGCGGTCCGGGAATAATGGCCACGTGCCCAACGCCTGACAACCTCTGAGCTAAGCGATTAACGTCGAGTGCCGCTTTGAGGGGATCGCTTTCACCCTCACCTAAGGATACAACGAACACTGGAAGCCGCCGCGAAGGGAGGCGGATCAGTTCAACCAGTCGATCCACCTCCGCCTCAAACCCAACAACCCATGGCTCAGAATCTACAACGAGCCCATCCTGTAGAAGACCCACTTTTTCAGCAATTTGGCGGACAACGCCCGGCACCCCCGGTACGATCTGGACATCGTCATGCCGTGTTTGAAGGTGCTGTCGGATGCCGGGCACGCCCTGTAGTTTGGCGCAGACCACGGTAACTTCAGTGCTCCACACCTGCCCTGGCACCGATTTGTCCATGTCATTCAGGCGAAGGGTCCAGTAGTCTATGTCGCCCTCCTGGTGCCGGACGGCCGTCGCTGTATTGCCGGCATTGTCGAGGTCAAAACCCTCTAGTTTCCATGCTGCCTCGGGCAGTCTTCCGGCACGTTTGCTGGCCCATTTGAGAACCTCGGTTCGCGCGACACTAAGGCGATCACCGTGACTAGCGTCAGGGATGTCAGCGAGGATATTTAAAATGGGCACATTCCGGGGACTTGTTCCCCGTATTTCTCCTAACTGCTTGCGAAGCGACTCCATACTATCTCCCTCCAGAACGGACTGAAATTTCTGTCCAAGCTGCATACCAACCTGGAACACTGGCAACAAACTCAGTAACCCCAGTCCTCATGCCCCAATGGGGCCTTGCTCAGCATTTCCCGATACTGTCGCCACTGCGGCATGAAGTTGTCCATCAATGCCAGGAAGTGGTCGTTGTGGTGTCGCTCCAGAAGATGCACCAGTTCATGCACCACGATGTATTCCAAACACTGAACCGGCTTCTTGGCCAGTTCCAGATTGATCCAGATCCGCCGAGCATCAATGTTGCAGCTTCCCCACTTGGTCTTCATCTTCTTGATGCCCCAAGCGGCGACCTCGACCTCCAACTTCGACTGCCACTTCTCCAGCAGCGGTGGAACCAGTTCCCTCAGTTGCTCACGGTGCCAACGCAACAAGATCGCTTCCCGTTGTTCGGAACCGGTTCTTGGGCGGACAAAAAGGTCCAGTGAGGCGATCCCGCGCACTGCGACTCTAGCCGGGCCAGCCTGCTCATGCACACGCAGGCGATAGCGTCGACCTAGGAAGTAATGGCTCTCGCCATTGACCATCTCGCGCTGGGACTGGCGGGGCTGTTCTTCAAAGTGGGCACGTTGTCGTTTGATCCAGCCCAACTTGTCGATCACCGCTAGTCGGACCGCCTCATCACTCACAACCAAAGGCACAGCCACACGCACACGCCCATTGGGCGGATAGACGCCCAAGTGAAGATTCTTGATATCCTTCCGCACCACCTCAACGGCAATACCGCCAACAACCATACGTCTGACTTCAGTTAGCTTATCAATATTCATTCTGGTGCTTCACCAATTCCAGAATCCGGTCGGTTTCTGATTCAAGATCCAATGGCGGCTGAATGTCCCCTGTCTCCTGAGCACGAAGGTCGTGTCCGATTGGAATCAATGGTGCCAAAACATGGCGAACGGCGATGCGCACCCGCCGGGTCTTCATAGTGTTTTCGCGCCAGCCGTCCTGCCGACTTTCCTGTACAGCCTGGTGGACCGCAAGGGCCAGCGCCTCATCCTTACTCAGATTATTGAAGATAGCCTGCTTAGCAGCAGTATCCAGCGATGGCGGATAGCCGCCCGGGCCGCCTCCCGGCTTCGTCGCTTGCTTCGTGAGCACAGCGATCTTTTCCAGATACTCCTTGTAGCTCACCACACCTTTCCTTCGTTGCTCGATCAGCGCATCCAGCAACTTGGACATCCTCTCGTAGTAGGCGGGGTCGACCGGCGACTCGTTGATGATGAGCTTGCGGACATTGTTCTCGATGGTCTCGGCAACCGCGTCTTCGCTCTTTTTGATGCCTTTGGGCAACGCATCCACCGCTTCCGGCCCTCGCTCAACAATCAGTTGAATCAGACTCAGATCATCGAAGGCAGAAATCTTCTCGCTCTCGTCGGCTCGGATGTAAGTGTCGATCAAATGGCGCATGGCAGGCTCGTAGGCCTTGAGGTCGATGTAGTCCCCGCTGGCCAGCTTCACCTCGTCGCGCACCTTGGTGTAGTGATCTACCTCGGTCCTGATCTTGGCAATCTCATCCGGCTTGTAACCTGCCTCGACCAGTTCGCCCGCAATGCTGGCGTATGCGCGCAACAGGGCTGCCACAAACTTGTAGAGTTTCAGTCGCTTCGGTTCGTTGTCCTTTAGCTGCTCGGCATTGCCGGAGTCCTGGGCGCAGAAATAGCGCAGATAGGCCGCAGAATCCCTGGGCATGTCCACCGGCTCGCACAACGCCTTGACCGCTTCGCGAGCCTCTTCCAGATCCTCCCTCCCCTTCTCCAGCCGGTTTTCCAGCAGGCCAGCTACGTCTTCCTTGTCATACCCATCCAGGGCGCCACTGGTGTAATCCGCCACTGCACCTTCCAGGCTCTTGAACAGGTCCTTGTAATCGACGATGTAGCCGTATTCCTTGTCATCACCATCCAGCCGATTGATGCGGCAAATGGCCTGAAACAGGCCGTGGTCGCGCATCTGTTTGTCGATGTAGAGATAGGTAGCCGATGGCGCATCGAACCCGGTCAGCAGCTTGTCCACAACGATCAGCAGCTTCATCTGACCTGGCTCGTCGATGAATTTCTTCTTCACCTCTTGCTCGAATATCTCAATCTTGTTGATAGCCTTTTCAGGCAGCTCATCGAACCAATCGGCAAGCATCTGGGAGTACACGCCGTACTTGAGCAGGTTGTCCGTTTCGCCCTCGCCAGTGGTCTCACCCTTGGCATCAGCCACACTCGGTACATAGCTGGTGACAATGGCGCACTTGCCGTTGAGTTCTGTCTTGGCGAATAACTCGTAGAATTTACAGGCCTCAAAGATGCTTCCCGCAACCAGCATGGCGTTGCCATAGCCATCCATTAGTCGCGGCTTGGTATTCATATCGAGCAGAATATCTTCGACGATCCGTTCCAGCCGGTCCTGACTGGAGAGCACCCGCTGCATGGTGCCCCACTTCTGTTTTAGCTGGGCCTTGGCCAGGTCGTTCAACCCCTGGGTCTTGGCCTCGAACCACTGGTCGATCTTTTTCTTGTTAGTCAATCGCTGGTCGATATCCCGCGCCTCGTAGCGAAGATCCAGCACCACGCCCTCGCGCACGGCCTGGTCGAACTTGTAGGTGTGGATGTAACGACCAAAAACCTCGATGCTTTTCTTCTTGTCGGCCTTGAGTAGCGGCGTACCGGTAAAGCCGATGAATACCGCATTGGGCAGCAGCGCCTTCATGGCCTTGTGCAAGTCACCCGATTGAGTGCGGTGGCACTCGTCCACGAATACATGAATGTCGCCCTTGGCCTGAAAGGCCGGCGGCAAGTTCTGCAGCGAATCGATGAAAGCCTTCGTGCCTTCGCCGTTGTCTTGCTCACCATTACCTCGCCCGCCAAATTTGTGCACCAGCGAGCAAAGCAGTGATTCCTCAGTGCGATTCAGTTTGTCGATCAAGTCCATACCGCTTTCTGTACGGTAGATGTCCTCGCTGACACCCTTGAAGACCTTTTCAATCTGCTCGTCCAGCTCGGTACGATCGGTGATGATCAGCACCCGTGCACCGGGTCGGTTCTCACGAATCCACTTGGCCAGCCAGACCATGGTGAGTGACTTGCCGCTTCCCTGGGTGTGCCAGATGATGCCGCCCTCGCGGCGGCGGATGTAATCCTGCGCTGCTTTCACACCAAAGTACTGGTTCTGCCGGCATATCTTTTTAGTGCCCGCGTCGAACACCACAAAATCGTGGATCAATTCCAGAAAACGGGCCTTCTCGCACACTTGCAATAGGTTACGGTCCAGCAGGTTTGGCTCATCGGCGTACTCGCCACTCTCCTCCACCCACTTGAGGTAATACTTTTCCGGGGTCTCGATGGTGCCGTAGCGCAGCCCTTCACTGTCATTACCCGCCATCACCCACTGCATGGTGGAAAAAAATGGCTGGATAAACTCCTTCTTCTGGTTATCCAAGTTCTGGCGGATGCCTTCAGCGACCGATACCGTGGAACGCTTCAGTTCCAGAACACCCAGCGCGATACCATTCACGTACAACACCACATCCGGGCGTTTGGTGTTGGCCTTGGCAGCATTAGCCAGATCGGCACCTTTGACCGTCACCTCCTCGGCGATGGCGAAGTGGTTGTTCTCAGGGTTTTCCCAGTCGATGAGCCAGACGGTCACCGTGTTCTCACCCAATTCTGGCTTAACCTTCACGCCATAGCGCAGCTTCTCGTAAACGGCACGGTTGCGGTCGTAGAGATGTTTGCTGGTATCTCCCGCTATCTTCTCCAGTGAATGGATGGCACGGTTGATGAGTGTGTTGTCCACGCCTTGCTTTGTCAGCCAGGCATGCAGCAGTTCAGGCTCGATATTGCGGTTGTCGCGGTCAATCCAGTTGCCCTGGTACTCATAGCCCAACTGTTCCCGAAACAGTTCGACGACTCGGGCCTGGGTCTTCTTTTCGATCTGGCCGACAGTACTCATGACACCCCCTTCAACGTAGCCCATAGGCAACGCGCCTTCTATGTAGCCGTATTCCTGCACACGAATACACGCCTTTCCAGCAACTGTGCAGCCAACAATCTGATCGATCAACGGCACACGAGCAACCGAACTTATAGGTATTTATACCCGTTTATACGGTCGTATACGCCCTTCACCGCATACTTCACTATAACTCTCACCCATCGAACGCCCGGCATGTAGTTCTCACAATCCGCTAGCTTCAGGGCAAAACCTTGCCACAATCAACCCAGCTCATTTATCTCATCCTGAAGCTTTTCCAACACCCTCATGATCTCAGCAAAATCAGGAATCTCACCAAAAATCATATTCGCCATCGCCCGATAATCAGCCTCA
>CAYUOY010000216.1:0-5663 GCA_964446495.1 uncultured Woeseiaceae bacterium
GCTCTCCGAGTGAGTGGACGATCACCACCGGCGCCGACCCGCAACCACACCAAGCATCGGAGACTGAGTCAAGGCTCTCCAAGTGAGTGAACGACAACCACCGGCATCGACCCGCAATCGCGCTCAGCATTGGTGATCGAATTGAGACTTTCAAAGTGAGCAGACGTTAACCATCAGCACCAACCCGCATTCACACACCACCTTTTATCAGCTATTTTTCAAACATGCCCGCAGTAGCGCCTGCAGCCTATTTTTTCCGAGGGAATCCATCCGTTCAGTGTTGCGCGCGGGTATCTGTTCAGTATCCGGATACATGGCGATTGCCCGCTCCAGGCTCTCCTCTCGAAGCAGGTGCAACATCGGATAGGGCGAGCGGTTCGTATAATTCTCGGCATCATCGGAATCGGTGCCGTCAAACTGGTAGTCCGGATGAAAGCTGGCTATCTGATAGATACCTTCCAGCTTCATTTGGACTAGCAGACCGTCAGCGACACTCAGGAACTGGTTGTAGCCGACAAAGTCCTGCAGTACTGCCGGGTGAATCAGCAACGTGGTTTCAATGAGTTTATCACTATCAAGTATCTCCAACTCGTCAGTGAGTGCCATCAACAGTCGTTCTTCGGATGTCGCCTCGGTCACGGAAAAACGGACGCGATTCTCAACTAACTCACGTTCGGCAAATGGACAGAGATTCAGATTGATTACGACAGATTCCAGCCACTGTCTCGTCGCCGCGGATATCCTGTCATCTTCAAGATTCATCAAATCGCCAACGGCATGCCAATGCTTTCCTCGACAAGCAACCTTATCGCGTCGATCATTCTGCTGGCGGCAGGAGACAGGCTACTGCGGGCCCGTTGTGTAATGCCGATCGACCGACTGACGTTTGTTAGTGGGTAGGGCAAGGCTACCAACAGGCCGCATTTTTCTTCGTAAAGGATTTGATGGCGCGACAACACCGTTACACGATCGCTACCGAGCAACAGTCCGCGCAGGACGACCAGTGAACTGGTTTCGGTGACGTGCTGCGGGATTGAAATTCCGTGTGCGGCAACTGCCTTTTCAAAAAGAGCGCGAGTGGGTGTTCCGCGCCGCGGCAGGATCCACTCGCAGCTAGCGAGGTCACCGTTGCTGATGATCGACTTTTCAGCCAGGGGGTGATCGGCCCGGGCGATCACCGACAAGGAATCGTCCAGGAGGGATTCTTCCTGTAGGTCCGCCGTATTCGCGATACCGCGTAGGGCGCCAATCATGAAATCGATATCGCCACTGCGCAGATCCGCGACAAGATCGTCGTAGGCACCTTCCAGTGTCGCGATTTCGATATTGGGGCAATCGCGCAGCAATGAATTAATGGCCTGTGGGACGATCATCGTGCGTGCGAAGGGCAACGTACCGATCACGACGCGTCCTTGTTCAATTCCTTGCAGGTTGGCGATGTCGTCGAGTGCATGTCGTAACTGGCGGCGGGCAAGTTTAACGAAGTCCATCAGGGTCTTGCCCGTATTGGTCGGAACGATGGCGGCAGGTTGGCGATCAAACAGGTTCAGGCAGAGGCTTGTTTCCAGTTTGCGCAATGATGAAGAAACGCCGGCCGATGAGATGCCGAGCTGCGCCGCGGCCGCGGCTGTGTTTTGATGGCTGGCAGTGGCCAAAAATGCATCGAGCCAGCGGTCAGAGACATCCATTTGAATAAACCGGGCGACACCCGATGAGCTTGGCGTTGACCTTGACCGTAAAACCTCGCCAGCACATTCAAAGCTCCTCGCCGCCTCTTCACTTCTCGCCAATAGTGCGTCGCCGAAGGTTGTCAGGATGACACCCCGTGGGGACCGGTCGAAAAGGCGCACCCCCAGACTTCGTTCCAGTTCACGGAGGGTTTTGGTCACCGATGTGGGTGACCGGTTGATCGACTTCGCGCCGTGGCTGATTGAGAGGTTTCTGGCTACCGCAAGAAACATCCTTGCCTGGCGAACACCAATATCGGACATAGACGCGATAGTAGCATCTGCAGGCTAGTCGGATTCAACGTCCTCCGGCGTGTCAACGTAGACAAGACCGGCTTTGGTGAGCGGTTCATGCATCTGGTAGAGATCGATACCCAGCTCGCCTGCTTTGAACTGTTCGCGCTTGATGGCTTCGTTGTCCTCGCGCTCGCGACCTTTTTTGGCAATGGCTGCGGCCTGCAGCCTTGGGACCACGACGACACCGTCGTCATCGGCAACAATGATGTCGCCGGGTGTAATCAGGGCGCCGGCGCAAACCACCGGCACGTTCACCGAACCGGGCGTTGCCTTGACCGTTCCTTTTGCCGAAATCGCTCTGGACCAGACCGGAAAGCCCATGTCGGTGAGGTCCCGAACATCACGCACGCCAGCGTCGATTACCAGGCCCTTGACACCGTGCGCCATCGCAGACTCACCCAACAGGTCACCAAACATACCGTCGGTGTTCTCTGCAGACAGCGCGACGACCAGAATGTCGCCGGGCTGCACCAGTTCCAGGGCAACGTGCAACATCCAGTTATCACCGGGGTGCGCGAGTATCGTTGTCGCGCTTCCCGCGATTCGTGCTCGCGGGTAGATGGGACGCATGTAGGTATGCAACAAGCCCGATCGCCCCTGGGCTTCGTGGACTGTCGCAACACCCTGACTTTGCAGGGCTTCAATGTGTATCGTGTCTGCGCGGGGGATGTTTCGTACGGCTATGTTTTTCATGGATTTCCTGTAGCTGGTTTTCGTTTGAGATTAGTGAGGCCGCGTGGTTATAGTCCACTCACTCGGAGAGCCTTGACTCGATCGCGGACCATAACCACGCGGCCTCACTAATCTCAAACAGCACTCCACTAAACAAACGTATCAGTAACCAGCGGAAAAATCCGCTGGTATGCCTCCCCGTATTTCATGGAACGCCCGGAGTTTCGCTTGCCTTGCACACCTCGCTGCAGCGCCACGCGAGTGTAGTATTCCCACAGGTGCTCCTGCCCCTGCATGGATTCGATGGCTTTTAGTTTCGTGTCCCAGACTTCGGTGATATCCATGATGACCTGCGGTTTCCAGTTGCACTGCTCGGGCTGATGCGGCTCAAACAAAAAGACGCCTGGTGCCCCCAACACTTTTTCACCGGGGTTGTGGCCCCATGCCTGGGCGATAACGCGTGCCTCCTGGGCGACACGGGCTGCCAGCGGGTGATCGAAGTTATACGGATCTTCGAGCGAATGCGACAGTACGAACTCGGGTCGGTGTTCCCGGTACAGGTCAACCAGCTTATACAGCGCCTCATCCGGAACCCGCAGCGGATAGTCGCCGAGATCGAAGAAAATGGCTTCACCGCCAAGAATGTCAGCCGCTTGCTGCGCCTCGGCTTCCCGTTCACGCTTCACCCTGTCGAGCGTGTAGCCATCCTGTTTCCATAGCTTGGCCGATTCGCCGCGTTCACCATAGGACAGGCAAACGATGATCATTTTGTAGCCGCGCTGGGCATAAAGCGCGATTACGCCGCCAGCTCGCCAGACAAAGTCGGCCGAATGGGCACTGACCACCAGCGCTGTTTTTTGTTGTTTCGACATATTCGTATCCTTGCAAAAGTTCGCTGAACTTCGATCTCAGGTCGTGCTGGATTCCCACAACGATCCCGGCACTAAAACCTCGCCGCGTGCAATCATGCGTGCGGTTCGCACAACACCGCTACGTATGATTTCGATTCGCCCACTCGTCGATCGCGCCATGACCAGTCTGACCGTAATACTGCCGGATGGGTGCTCGACAATGGCAGCTACTTCCAGCCCTTCCTGCGCACACGCCACATCACGACAGAGGGAACCTGGCAACATACAGGCAGACGCTACCGATACCGCGCCCAGTACGCCAATGCTCTTGTGACAAACGTGTGGGATGAAAGTCTGCGTCGAAATCATGCCACCCGAACAGGGTCTGGAGATCAGTGTCATTTTGGGAACTGTTTTTGCGCTGACATCACCCAGGCCCATGGCTCTGCCAGCCTGTAATCGAATGCTCTCGAGTTGCTTTTTCAAGGTGGCTTTACGGTCGAGTGTGGGCGGGCTTTCCCGGCCATCAAGGCCGAGATCCGACGCGCGTAACAGCACGACCGGCATCCCGTTGTCGATACAGGTGACATCGATGCCGTCAAACTGATCGACGACGTTGCCAGTAGGCAGCAAGGCGCCGGTCATTGATCCGGCTACGTCGAGAAAATCACAGACAATTGGCGCGGCGCTTCCGGGTACACCGTCAATTTTCGTGTCTCCGGCATACTCTACCTGTCGGTCCGGCGTGACGATGGTCAGTTCCGCCATATTACCGCTATTCAGCATCCGTACTCTTACTGGCGTCGTCCCTTCGAGAGCCAGGACAAGGCCGGTTTCAATGGCAAAAGGTCCCACCCCGGCGAGAATGTTGCCACAGTTCTGGCTTGTGGAGACCGTTTGCTTCCCCGGATCGACCTGCAGAAACAGGTAGTCGACATCCGCATCCTCGTCTTGTGACGGGCTGATTATCGCAACTTTGCTGGTCAGGGGATGGCCGCCGCCAATGCCATCAACTTGAAGTTCGTCCGGTCCCCCCATTATCGCGACCAGAACCCGGTCACGAAGAATTACCTCGGAGGGAAGATCATCTGCCAGAAAACAGGCCGCCCGGGATGTACCACCGCGCATCTGGATGTAGGGGATCGAAACTTGCATCGTCACGACAGTGTCCAGTATTTCGGCAGGAACAGGCAGTGAATTATTGTGCCTGATCCATGCGCTTTATTTGTCGATGCGCCCGCATGGCGTCTGCACTGTTATCATTGTCGGGCCCACTCATGAGAGGAGTTGACCGCGTTGGCCGAATTTATCTGTGATCCGTATGCGCGGGAAATCGATTCCGACCCGTTCCCCATTTACAAGCGACTGCGCGACGACTATCCGTGTTACTGGAGCGAGCCTGGTGAATGCTGGATGCTAACGCGTTATGACGATGTGACCATGGCCGCCCGGGACTGGGAGACTTTTTCATCCAGGCACGGAAATATGCTCGATGATATTCCTGCGCGAACCGGAGTGACGTTGGGTACGTCAGATCCGCCGCGTCACGACCAGATGCGTGCGTTGATTCAGTTCGCGTTTGGCAGGCAGCACAATGAGTACCTGGTTGAGCCCACCAGAAAACTGGCGAATGAGGCGATCGACAAATTTATCGATTCGGGCCAGGTCGAGTTCATTGCTGACTTTTCGAGCCCACTGACGGTCGGCGTGCTGTCGCACCTTCTTGGTATTCCACAGGGTCAGCACGAAACGCTGCGCAAGCACGTTGTGCAGATACTGCAGACGAATCCGGAAACGCGCAAGAAGTCGGATGAGTCGATGGCGTCATTCCAGTGGCTCGCCGACTACACCGGCGAGCTGCTCGAAGAACGCCGCCGGTCACCCAGCGATGATTTATTGACCTACCTTTTGCAAGCGGAAATAGACGGAGACAAGCTACAGGAACGGGAAATCCAGATGACTTCCCTGACCCTGATCATGGCTGGTGTGGAATCGGCATCGAGTTTTCTTGCGATGCTGGCGCTGAACCTGACCGATCATCCGGACGCCCTGCAGCGGGTGGTGAGTGACCCGGGCCTGATGCCGCAAGTGATGGAGGAGTCTCTGCGCTATAACA
>CAYUOY010000217.1:0-5659 GCA_964446495.1 uncultured Woeseiaceae bacterium
AGTCAGAATTGAGAAAGGTCTCGGAAAATGGCAGAAAATGTCGGAAAAAAATATGAAGCGAAGGAATATAAAGGCGGATGACGGAAGATAGTTCACTGCTTTAATTCTGCAGCGCAAGTGAAGATAAGTTCATTGAAATATAGGGTTCGAAGCCTGTAGCCCAATTTGGATAAGAGCTTTTTCGCAATCTGACTGAGAATTCGCATGAGCTGAAAGATGGCATTGTGTTACCCCCGGCTTTTCCTCGATCACACTATAGATAATCACGGTGGCTGATTCAGACGACTTCGCCGCTAAAATCAGATTCTCAGTTGACCCGTCGAAGATTAGACTGGTTGCATAAATCCCTTCAGAATGCCCCCGGTTTAGCAGCTGTCGTGAAGCGAGCAGGAATGGGGTCACACCTGTCATTCGAGGATTTAGATCAACCAGGTATTGCTTGTTGTTTCGGCATCTCAGGACATCGATTCCGACTAAACCGAAGTATGAATTTTCGTGCAGATAGTCTGCAACTGGCCCGACAATTTTTTGAAATTCTGCATAGAACAGATCCTGCTCTTTGGACGAGAAAGTAGCTCCAGCCCATTTCAGGTTGGAGTCAAACTTCTGATTGGTAAATCCGAGCCAATGGATCTTGCGTGATTTGGACAGGTAGAACTGAATTCCAAAATCTCCAGAGACGTCGTCGATAATTGTATTCGTAATTGTCTGAGATTCAGGCCAATGTGTGTCGATATAATTCTGAGTAGTTGTTTTATCCTGACTTGAGAGAACGAAAAAATTTCCAAGGCCAGCGTATCCATGACTCAGTTTTACTACGCAGGGAGGTTTCATTTCGTCCAGGATCCCGGCCTGCGGACAAGAAATGTGGCCAATGGCTTCTTTGGAATGCAGTAAATAGTTAACTTCCGGGTCGATTTCCTGTTGTTGCGATGAAAGTCCTTCGAGTGGGAAAATTGTGGTGTATCGGTGCCGGGCATCGAATGCCTGCCAGTTCGGTACGGCTTCTGTTCCGAAGCGATCTGCCCAGTGCTGGAACAGGATGTCCGGTGGCCGTATTTCCGATGTCACCGGCAACAGATTCCCCCAGCAGCACATGAGATGATGAGGGCCGAGGACTTTCATCAACGACGCCTTTGGCGGTGGAAAGGGGTCGTGAATAGTGAATCTGGTGTTGTTCTGAAATCGCGCTTCCGGGTTGTTGGAGGAGGGGTATTCCGGCAACAAAACGGTTTGGGGTGCATCTCGTTGATACAATTCTGACAAGAATTGAAATTCGGACAAACTGGAATGAAAACTCATCGGAAACTACCGAGTTGGTTTACGGTGCCGGTTTTGGGTGATTCGATAACCTTTCTGCCTGGCTACTATCGTTTGGCCGGCATTTTCTTCCAGACACTCATCTGAGAAATACTATGCTGAAAATTTCGTCGGGTTTCCCGTATTACGAACGGAATGTCGATAGGTGCGCCCTGTAATTGAAAGTCAGGCTGTAGCGCATCGGCGATTCCATCGAGCGTTGTGTACGATTCGCCCGTATTTGACTTGTATCCCCCAAGCCACTGATCTCGTGGTGTGAAGGCCTCTTTCCACCGATAAGGCGATATCAGAATCAGCAATCCGTGTTCGCGAATCCGATCCTGAATGATGTGCAGAAAGCGCGCGGGGTCGTAAAGCCGGTCGAGAAGATTGCCGGCAAACACCAGGTCGTAGCCCGTCAGTCTCGCCGTGAGATTGCAGGCATCACCCTGAGTGAATCGAATTTTGCTCTTGACATCATCGTAGCCGTTGAAGTTCGATAGCTGGGCCGTTTTATAGACGACCAGCTCGCCCTCGTCGGCAATCACGTATCGCTGTGATCCCGCTTTTTGCAAGTTAGTGGGTGCCTCTATGATCTGGGCCGAGAAATCAACAGCATCGACGTGGTCGAATGTCTTGGCCAATTCAAACGATGAGCGACCGGCGGCGCAGCCGATATCCAGTGCCCGGTGTGTCATGGCGGTATCGAGAAACTTTAGGGTCTCTTGTACGCAGGCGACAGGAAAATTGGGAACGCCCAACTGAGTGTCACCGTAATGGAACTCAATATATTGAGCTATTGTGGCATCCTCTTCGTAGACGTTGACGTGGGATTGCGCGAGACGGTCTCCTTCCACGTATCGAAGGCCAGAAAACTGATTAAAGTGGCGCCGAAACGCATAGCGTGAATCGCGAATAGCCAGGTTTCCGGTTGAGATCCAGGCACCTCCTTTGAACAGGTTGTGCTTGCCGTCAAAGGTGGGAGTCGAAAAATCATCATAGATGGGATGGGTCTCGAAGCCGTCAAATCCATCGATGGCAGTTTCGGTCCATTGCCATACGTTGCCGATGACATCGAAAAATCCGTTGGTAAACGCGTGCCGCGTGATCGGACACGCCGACATTTCGTTCCGGAGATTCAGATTGCCCGGAGCTTCGATTTCATCATATTGATCGGGGACGGCCTGAGAATGCAAAAGGGTCCACTCGGCTTCGGTGGGCATCCGAATGTGCGTGCCCGTAATTTGTGATTTCCACTGGCAAAATGCTTTTGCCTCCAGAAAGTTGGTATCGACCGGCCAGTCCCATGGCATGTCGATTTCCTCGAGCATGGCGCGATAGCGAAACGAACCATGGTTGTCTACCCAATAGACGGGATGAGTGGCTTTCTTGAATTGAACCCAGTTCCACCCTTCGTCCGTCCAAAAATCCTTGGTTTGGTATCCGTCATCCTCGACAAACGCCAGGAATTCCTGATTGGAAACGAGGTACCTGGATGCGCGAAATGATTTGACATCAGTTTCGGATTGACCGTATTCATTGTCCCATCCATACAGCGAGTCATCGCGTGCTTTGCCCATGTGAACCAACCCACCCTGTACGGGTAGCAGTTCATTGTCAGGCGCTTTCCCTGACTCATTGCAGATCCGACTCCAGACCGGGTGTGACTGAATTCTTTCCAGGGGAAGTTCGCGAATAAGGACCGAAGTGGTTTCCAAATGAATACGTTCATGCTCGATACCCATCAGGATGATCCACATGGGATCTTCCCAATTTATAGGCATGGAAAAATCACAATTTCGAATCAAGCGGTCGACAATTTCTCTTGTCTGGTTACGGTAGGTTCTGACCTCCGCCGGAGTGGGCCAGTCATAGTGACTCTCGTTGAGATCATCCCATGACATCTCGTCGACACCAATGGCAAGGATTGACTCCAGATTCGGATCAATGCGTTCCGCGATCACATTGGCGACATTGAGTTTATTGACAAAGAAAACGGCAGTGTGGCCGTAGTAAAAAATTAACGGATGTCGAAGAGGGTTGGCGCGGGTATAAAACGCTTCGTCATCGACAAGACACTCGAAGATGCTTTCGTAGAGATCAAAGCTTTTATGGAAATAGTCCAGAATCTCCTGTCGCTTGGCGTCGAGGTCACCCTGATCCAGTAACGGTGACTTGGGGACGATTGTAATGGGCGAAGGATGAGTGGCTTTTTGGTCGTTGGCTGGGCGGATCACAGCGAAGCTCTCTCTAATAGGAAGTCGGGATTCGCCGGAGTTTACCGAATAACGCGCCTCGACCCCAAATGCGCTAGCAGTGTGCTGAAATTATCGGTGCGGCCCCTGTTCTGTGATTCACAAGTCTGGTTCCGCGCCGCTCAGAATTTGAAGGCGAAACCAATGCTTAAATAAGGATAGAGGGCGAGGCTATCAACATTGTCCGCGAGCTCAGCTTCGGCATTCGCAATCTCCGCCGCGACAATCGCTGCTATAGTCGGGTCTACTTCGGGTGTATTGATGGTTGCGGCAGGATCCCCCTGGAAGAAGACGCCCATATCGGCCAAAAACGCCCAGCGGCCGCTGCCGACCGCATTGCCCCAGCCCAAACCGAGGTAGGGTGCGACGCCATTGAATTTGATGCGCGCATCGACCGTGCCGAGATCGTCAGCATCTACAATGATGTCACCAAATTCGACGGTGCTACCCGACTGGCCCCGGCCAATTCCGGAAATCTCGTTGCCGTTGGCGAACACACCCGCAGATAGGCGAAAGGCGCCACCCATCGGATGCCAGTCAAGTAGTGCGCCGAATGAGTTCAGGTCGAGATCGAGTTCGTAGTCGACGCCGTTTTCGGTGTCATCGAAGCTATATTGGAAGAAGTTGTAGAGACCGCGCACGTTCACTTTCTTCGTCAGACCCAGGGTTGCATTCATGCCGACGCCCGGCGTGCCTGCATTCGCACCAATCGCGAAATCGACAGCATTTGCGCCGCTTGCGGCGGCAAATAAAATTACTGCAAAGATAAGGTTTCGCATTGTCACGCTCTCCTGAATATCGAACATAGCCACGGCGGAAGCCTAGCCGTTGTTCTGGAGCATAAATGTGACCCTCATCAACAAATTGGTAGCGCAGTATTTTCCTTATCTCATTTCCCAATCGAAAACCAAATGGCATCAGAATGACGCCTGGCGGGTGAGTTATTTAACTATTTCCGTTCGGCATCTCGAGGTTCCGACAGCGCTCGTGCTTCGGCTTCACAATCGCGATTGAACCGCAGATTCCTGGTGCGCATGATGTCTATTTCGTCGCGAGCATTTTCCAGATCACTAAGAAACTCCTCATTTGCATGCAGACGCGCGAGTAGTGTCGTTCCGACAACACGCCCATAAGTTAAATCGCTTTGCCAATGAACATTACATACTGCCCGACTTTGTCCGAATTCCCAGCCACGGGCAAGTACGGCATCAGTCCTGTCGGGTGCAATCTCGGCAAGTATCAGTGCCCAGATCCAGCCGGCAGCTGTGTGGCCGGACGGATACGAGCCATCGCGCCCGGTGGCTTCTTCGCTGCCGGGTACGCAAATCGGCTGACCGTTAACAAGAAACGGTCGTTTCCTCTGATAAAGTTCTTTTGTAGGCGTCACCGCCGCGATGACATCAGCTGCGCTGCGCCGTAACAGGGAGGATAAGTTTGGCGTGTCTTTTTTGGTAACCGCAATTCCCAGCGCGCAAGCAAACACCGCGCCAGGGTCCGGAATTGCATCTCGAGCAGCCAGATCCCACCGGTCGGTGCCGCGCAACGTCAGGGCCTGCCGGTTCTTTTCCTCGTCGAGTGCAAACGCTATCGAACCGGGGGCCGGCGGTGGAGGCAGCAGAGAGACCGCATCCGGAATCTCGTCATGGGTCAGGTACCCGGCCGGGCGTGCCGAATCCCGTGTGGGGCTCGCGCCTGAGGTCATATCCTGCGCGTGGCCAATTGCTACAAGAGCCAGCCAAACGGCAACCAGGTTTGCGAGTCGAGACATGCGTGAACCTTTAAATGGGGCCGACCCGAGATGGTCGGTGAGATCTATCCGGGTCTCAGGAAGACTATTATCGTATGACATTCGGCGCGTGGTATCCGAATATTGATTTGAGGTTTAGTGACGATGCAGGCCACCTGCCAATGGTTGAGGCACCGCCTTACCTGGCGGCGCTCATCGATAAATTCTCGCTCAAGAATCGTCGATAAATTTTACACTATTTTTGTTTACCGAATTTAAATGCTATTTAAGATATTGAAATTATTGGTAAATACTGATTGGCGCGGATGGTACTTTGTAGTAGGCTAATCCACAGGCAAAATATACTAATAAATAAGGG
>CAYUOY010000218.1:0-5658 GCA_964446495.1 uncultured Woeseiaceae bacterium
GATCGTCTTTGGCGAGAAAGTCGACGTCCTCGAACGCCAATTGATACGCCGGATGGTCCTCCGGGTGTCGCTCTTGAGTGTCTTGACTCATTTCTTTCCCACCTATGCAGCCTGTAAAACTCGGTCCCGCGCTTCAACCAGGGATACGAACACATCTTCCATCGATGGTTTGATTCTCTCGATATGCTCGATACGCAATCCGGCATTGATGAGTGCCGCATGGATCTCCCGGCTGGCCGCGTCGGCATCCGGCGCAACAACATGCAGACCGTTGCCAAACAGCGCGACTTCTTTGACCGAGACGAGCGCCTCCAGCATTTCGATCGCATCCTGCGGCCGCTCACACCGAACGTCCAACACCTCATCTTGCATCAGCCGGGTTTTCAACTCCTCTGGCGTACCGACTGCGATCAATTCGCCACGATGAATGAGACCAATACGATCGCAGTACTCGGCCTCTTCCATGTAATGCGTTGTCACGAACACCGTGACGCCTTTGCCGGACAGCTCGTAAATAAGATCCCAGAAGCGCCGGCGACTTAAGGGGTCGACACCCGAGGTCGGTTCATCCAGGAATACGACGAGAGGTTCGTGAAGCACCGCACAGCCGAGCGCCAGGCGTTGCTTCCAACCGCCGGAAAGAATCGCGGTACGCGAGTGCCGATGGGCCTGCAGACCCGCCATCTCAATCACCCATTCTTTGCGTGCTTGACGGGTGGCCCACGGGATCCGGTATATGCCGCCGTAGAAGTCGACATTTTCCTCGACGGTCAGATCCTCGTAGAGTGAGAACTTCTGACTCATGTATCCAATATGGGCTTTGACCTTTTCCGCTTGATTCAGCACATCGAAGCCGGCGACGGTGCCACTACCACCACTCGGTGCAAGAATTCCGGTGAGCATCCGAATCGTGGTTGATTTACCGGAACCATTAGGGCCAAGAAAACCAAAAATCTCACCTTTGGCCACCTCGAAACTCACGCCGTTCACGGCAACAAAATCGCCGAAGCGACGCGTCAAACCGTTGACCGTAATTGCCAGCTTCGAATCAATGACTGGCATGATCATGCTCGCTCGCCAACACCGACACAAATACATCCTCTAGCGAAGGCTCGATCGCGCGAATGCTTTGAAGGTTAAGCCCGGCCTTTTTCAATAGTGCCTCGCTCTGGTCGATCGCGCGCTGTGCGTGCCGTGTTACGACGTGTACACGATCGCCGAACAGACCCACGCTATCCGCGTCAAGGTGGTTCCGCAGTTGCATCGCCACCTGGCGCGGCTGATCCGCCTGGATCTCAATAAGCACGCCGCGCATCAGTTGCTTGACCTCGGCCGGTGTGCCAACGGCGATCAAGGCTCCATGATGCATCAAGGCCAGCCGCGCGCAGCGTTCGGCTTCATCGAGGTAGGCCGTGGAAACAAAGATCGTGACCTTCTCGCGCAACAACCGATAAAGAATTCGCCAAAAATCCCGGCGTGATACTGGATCCACGCCATTGGTTGGTTCATCGAGAAACAACACACGCGGCGTGTGGATCAAAGCACACGCAAGCCCAAGTTTTTGTTTCATGCCACCGGAGAGTTTACCGGCCTGCCGATGCTTGAACGGCGTCAGATTGCTGAAGGCCAGCAGTTCCTCGACGCGCGCATTGCGGTCTTTGCGTGACATCAAATAAATGTCGGCGTAGAAGTGGATATTCTCCAGCACAGTAAGGTCCGGATAGAGCCCAAAACGCTGACTCATGTAGGCGATGTCTTCCTTGAGCGCCTCAGCACCATCAACAATGTGATGTCCGGCGACCCACGCATTGCCGTCACTCGGTTCCATGATTCCGGTCAGGAGGCGCATGGTCGTCGTCTTGCCGGCACCGTCCGGACCGACCAGTCCGAAAATCTCACCCTCGTTCACTGACAGCGTAAGATCGTCAACAACGTTGAGGCCATCAAAGGATTTGCTGAGGTGCTCTATTCTTATGGCCGGCACGGTGCTGCTCCGTCGCCCAACCAAATATCTGCATCGGCCGGCATGCCGGGTTTGAGCTCCATGTCCGGATTGGGGATATCGATCTTGATGCGATAGACCAGTTTGACACGCTCGTCAGCCGTCTGAACGTTCTTGGGCGTGAACTCAGCCTGCGATGAAATGAAAGACACCGTCCCTGGATAACCCTGGTCGGGATAGGTATCCGTGGAGACACAAACTGACTGACCCAATTTCACGCGGCCCAGATCGGGTTCGTTGACATAGGCACGTAGCCAACTGTTGACAAGATCGCCAACGGTGACAATCGGCACGCCGGGCACCACATATTCGCCGGCCTCGACGTTTTCCGAAAGAACCACACCTCCAATGGGTGAGTCGAGGGTCGCATAACCAAGCCTTGTTTGAGCCAGCGCCAGGGACTGGGTTGCTTGCTCGGCCCGGGCCCGGGCACGATCAATTTCCTCCTGGCGCGGCCCTTTCTGTACTAGCTTGAGTTGTTCGCGCGCCTGTTGACGCCGTGCCTGCCCGACCTCATAAGCCGCCAGCGCGCTGTCGTATTGCTCCTGAGAAATGGTCTTGCTGCGGAGCAAGGTTTGGGCCCGCTCATATTCCAGTTGTAGCCGATTGAGCTCTGCCTGCGCCAGCCGCACGGTCGCCTCAGCCGCGGCAATCTCCTCGGGTCGGGAGCCGGCCACAAGTGCCGCTAGTTCCGCCTGATAGGCAGCTAGCTCGGCTTGGCGCACCAGGACCTCTTCGCCTAATTCCGTGTTATCCAGTCGTGCCACCGGATCGCCTGCTTGAATAAACTGCCCCTCAGACGCCGGACGCGCCTCGACCCAGCCGGGGAACCTGAAGCTGACCTCGACATCGGTCACTTCGATGTTGCCGGACACCCGCAGCATGTCGGCGTTTGGGGCCGGCTGGAAGTAGAAAAAACCGAGCGCTACCACGGCGAGTATGGCAATGAATGAACCGATTAAAATGAACTTTTTGTTCATAGTGACACCTCAATCTTCTCCAATTGTTGGCGGAAACTGGGCGAATAAGGCGGTGACGGCCTTGTCGATGGACGGTGACGGATCTTCCCAATCGGACGTGGAAATCGTTTTCGTCGCCCAGCCATGCCAAACAGGTTGCTTCGTCCTGCCATCGAAAACATCTACACCCAGCGTGCCCTCGGTATACATACGGTGCACCACTTCGGTTTCGTAGTAATAGCGGCCGTATAAGTGCCATCCCCAGGCACCGTGATAGGCGCTCGGATACGAAGTCGCTTCAATCCGATCCCGCGTACCGACAGTGTAGGACACCACGAAATCGGCGGAGTCCCGATCGGCTGTGTACACGAACCCTTTACGCGTCAGTTCGCCTGCAATCGCGTCAACAATTTTTTTCTGTGTTAACGGACTAACAGCCAGGCTATCACCCGCACCAACAATCAACGGTTCATCGGTGATCCAGCTGAAGCTTCGATAACCTTCGAATGACGCGGATTCATCATAGTGCGAACCGGACTTTACGGTCGCACATCCGCTGAGGAAAAATCCCGCCAACAGAAGAAATGCGAGCCCTGACCAGTACCCTTTCATTGTAGTGATTTTCTCCATGTTCTGACTCCTGATATCATTTTTCATTGGTCAAACGGTCAAATTGCTGAACTGGTGAGCCCTGGGGAGACACAAACTCAATCGTTTCTCGTTGGCCTTGCCGCCAGATTTCAATCGTCAGCCGTTCGCCACTGGGCAGTCCGCGGATAGCATCTCGAACCTGCAGTACGGCCTCGGGAGAGACGAGGCGAACGCCGTTTGCGACCTGCGCCGCGCCGTCAACGAACAGCACAGCACCGCCCTCGCGGAAAGTGAGCAGCCCGAACAACGCTCCGATGACCCCGGCGGCACGAACCCATAAAAGGCGCAGCCTCAGGTCCGGTCCGGTTGCAATTGATTTGCCCATTGACATGCCCTTTACCCTAGGATTGACGATTTGCGCCCTACCGGTTTCTATTGCACTAACCAACTACCGTCGGCCTGTAGGCACGCCGTACCGTAAACCTCTTGATCAGATTGGTTGCCAATCGTTGCGTCCAGTCTGAATTCGCGACACGGTCCACTACTACGCTCATACGTGCGCGTTGGCGTAAACGTGTAGCGATAATCGCTATCAGGGTTAACCCAAGTTTTTGACTCACCCGTTCGGTTTTCATTTAGCGTCTGAGCCGCCAACACTCGATCCGTATCGTCCATACTTTCGCCAATGTGTTGGCCGATCATGCTGCCCGCAATTGATCCGAGGATAATTGCGGCCGTTCGACCATGACCATCACCCACCTGTGCACCGACAACACCGCCGACGACTGCGCCGATTACCTGGCCCTGCTGTCCATGGGTGGTCGTTTCACATCCGTACACGAATAACGTCGACAACAGCGTCAATACGACAGTCAGGCGTAGAGGCGTTACGGTTCGTTTACCATTCATCGATTCGCGGATCATTTCAATTCACTCCCAGGTCCATTCAACCACGGCCAAAAGTTCCCCTTGTGCGCGTATATTCAATTCTCAATGGTAAGGATGCAGAAGAAGTGTTTCCGGCCAATTTCGGGAATGATCTAATTTGTTACGAATTGTTTCCAATTAGCCTGTGGGTAGCGAATGAGGATTTCTATGCGATGTATCGACTGTCAGGCCTTTTGCGGGTACTGACAACTTAACCGCCGCTGATCGATAATCGGGTGATGAATACCTATAGGCGTCATCGGTTCCCACCCGAAATCATCAGTTACGCAGTCTGGCTCTACCATCGATTCAACCTAAGCCACCGTGATGTTGAGGATCTGCTCGCAGAACGAGGTATCACTGTCAGCTACGAAACCATCAGACTTTGGTGTATCAAGTTTGGTGCTCAATACGCTCGCCGTCTCAAACGGCGACACCGTGGTTATGGCGATACGTTCTACATCGATGAGGTCTTCGTGAAAATCAATGGTAAGCAGCAATATCTGTGGCGTGCTGTGGATCAGGATGGGGAAGTGGTTGATGTCTATCTACAGTCTCGCAGAGATGGCGCTGCAGCAAAGCGCTTTTTCAAGCGGCTTATTCGGAGTTCTGGTGGCGAGCCCAGAAAGATCGTGACGGACAAGCTGAGAAGTTACGGTGTGGCACATCGCGAACTGATGCCTGATGTAATCCACGATACGGCTCGATACGCGAACAATCGGGCCGAGCAATCGCATGAATCGACCAGGGTACGAGAGCGAGGAATGCGAGGGTTTAAGTCTTCCAACCAGGCTCAGCGAGCCCTGAGCGCACATGCCGCTGTTTACAATCTATTTAATCTCGGGAGACATCTCGTTGGAGCTGAGCATTACCGAAATCTCAGGGCAAGTGCGCTCAACGAATGGGAAGTGGTAGTAGCCTGATGATGAGCGGCCAAATTCCATTTATCAAACGAAGTTAATTTGTCAGTACCTCCGCCACACCTTTGGCAGACGGCTGCGAAGTGCGGGCATTCCTTTGGAAACCCGTAAAGCGTTGCTTGGTCATGCCAACGGTGACATCACGACGCATTACTCGGCGGCGGAGCTTGAGGAACTGATCAATGCCGCCGAAGCCATCGTGAGTAGAGGAAGGACCGAAACGCCGAATCTGATGCTAATTCGCCAAAGGACGAAAAGA
>CAYUOY010000219.1:0-5543 GCA_964446495.1 uncultured Woeseiaceae bacterium
CAATGGACTGGAAAGGATAATTCTCTTCCTGAGAGCCATAGTGACGGTGATCACCATTTCAACGATCACGTCACCACGGGTTGCCTTGTGGTAGAACAGCTTCCTTGCGTTCATATGGTCTTTTACACCATAACTATATATGGCGTCAAGCACCATAGTTTCTTTAGCCAAAGCAAGGCTTGACCCAGAAACAGGCTGCTGAGGTGTTTAAAGTGAATCAACCCCGTGTCAGTGATCTGATGCGCGGGAAGATTGAGCGTTTTACGATTGATATGTTGATTACGATGCTGGCTCGGACGGGGAAGCATGTTCAGTTGAAGGTGTCTTCGAAGACTGCGTGAAACCGTTTGCCTGATATATCAGCCCGTCGATATTTGCGGCTAGCAAGCAAACTGTTTAAGGTCACAATTTGTGACCTTAAAACGGCTGCCATGGAATGGTGCCTGTGAATCCTTAACAAGGAGGTTTTTCATGGCTAAAAAACACCCTGATATTCCTCCCTTATCGATAGAAACGATTTCTAATGGAATCCTGGTGATTCGCGGACAGAAGGTAATGCTCGATTTCTCGCTCGCTGATCTTTATGACGTCGAAACCAAGGTACTCAAGCAGGCAGTGCGACGACACATTGGGTTTGCACCATGGGATGAGTAGATTCGCTATCATCATTGGCTGGAGCAATGAGGATAACATCTATATTGCCGAAGTCCGGGAACTGCCTGGCTGCACTGCCCACGGCGACACCTATGAGCAGGCACTGAAAAATGTACAGGATGCTATCCAGCTCCGGTTGGATACGACAATAGAAGATGACGATTTTTCAGTCAGTTAAGCGTTTGAAATCACAATTTGTGATTTCAAACGCAACCTTATCCCGCATGATATACGTCAGGCAGTAGAACGAAAATACCGACCAGGAGGCCAAGGATGGCGACCAGATTTCCATATTTTCAATACGTTAGCGCTTTAAGATCACAAATTGTGACCTTAAACATCAAGAATTACACTTATCATCCGCTGATATGTGTGAGAAACTAGGCCCGCGATGAGTAATGATGCGGGGCTGGATTACTTGTTGGCGCTGGACGGCGAAATTCTAGCCCAGGATAAGGGCTACTGGATAAAGATCGAGGCGAGAAAGCTCTCTCAGCCGACAGCAGCCTGCTCGCACGGTATTCGATACTGTCTGACGCTGCATGATCGCTATGGGAAACGTGTTCTGGGTTTTGATAATGCCCACTCGATTGTGACCCGCAAACGTGGACGATATACCGGCAGGCGTGTTGTTTATGACCACAAACATACCAATCCCGGTGACAGAGGGACGCCTTATGTTTTTGAATCTGCAGAACAGCTGGTAACTGATTTCTTTGCCGAGGTGGATAAAGTGCTTCGGAAAATACAATGACGACTGTCGTGTGAGGTGAAGCATGAAAAAAATAGTGATCGGCATCATGCCACAGGAAGAGATCCGGCAACGGGTGATCGCCATCGCTCGCGGTGAACACACACCTAAAAGAAATGAGCCAAAGGTCTGGTTTCCTTCGATGAAGTCAGTTGCCGAAGTCCTGAGCGACAATAACCGCGCATTGCTAAGAACGATTGCAGAAATGCAGCCGACGTCATTGAAGGCGCTTGCTGATGCGGTAGGCCGCGAACCAGGCAACCTCTCAAGAACGCTGAAAACAATGTCACATTATGGTTTTGTCGAGCTTGTTAAGGAAAACAGGTCGGTAAAACCTGTTGTAAAAGCAACGGAGTTTGAAATTCATGCTGCGTAAGGCGCTATAAAGATACTGGCTCGGACGGGGAAACACGTTCAGTTGAAGGTGTCTTCGAAGGCCGCATGAAGTCATTCGCCTGACGACACCCCCACAACCCACGGCTCCAACCGCTTGCCATACGCCAGCGTCACCTGATAGCTGGGTTCGCGATCTCGATTACCTGCGTTATCAGTCATGAATGGCTCGAATACACTCCGATATTCCAGCGGTATGTTAACCTGGGTAATGGCGACTTCCTTCACATAGCCCTGCACCACCCATTGATCATCATCTTGCTGGTTCACTCGGGCGCGTATGGTGCCGCGCAGCACGATATTGCGCGCGGTATCGGGGTGGCGCTGCCGCAGCGTTTGGGCATCCAGCCCGGCGTCGATGACGAACAGGCGTGAGGCTTCTTGCTGTTCACGTTGCAGGCGTTCCTGGCTGCCTTTAGCGGCTTTGGCCAGTTTTTCGTTATCCGGGTTGCGATCAGCCAGTGCCTGTTGTTGTTTCGCGATTGCCTGTTGGCGTGCGAGCACAGTCTGGTAGGCCGAGCCGTTGTATTCCAGTACCAGGAGGACATCTTTTGGCAGGCTGTGGTTGAGGCGGCGCCGGCTTTCCTCGCTGGCAGTTGCCCCTTCTACCGCAAAACCCAGTGCGGCCAGTTTGGTCTGGTCCAGCCAATGGGGAGACCGGTAGCGGGAGAAAATGTATTGCCGTTCGTCACCGCCACTATCGATACGCCAGCCGAGTGTCAGCGCCAGACCGCTGTTTTCACGTTTGCGCCCCCAATCATAGGGTAGGCTCAGTTCTCGCTCGCTGAGCGTGACGCGGGCGACCGGTTCACCGGAACGATTGTAGGCGACACCGGCCAATGCCAGTGCATTGGTGAGAATGATAATGCCGAGTCCGGCGATCCAGGTATGTTGGTTTTTCCAGATCATCCGGTGGTCACGCCTCCGTCTTCTACGTTTGCACTGCCACGCAGCCGCTTGAAGATCACCAGGAACAGCAGCGCGGTCAGGCCGATGATGAGGAAGAACAGGTATTTCGGCATGATCTCCCACCACCAGTCAAAGAACTTGGTATAAAGGAAGATGACAAAGAACACATTGCCGGTGTTGGTGACCTCGGCATAGTGGCGGCGGATGCCATACCCGATGGCCAGCGCACTGAGTATAAACCCGGCCACCTGGTAACCACCTTCGATCAGATTGGGATCGGCGATCAGATAGCTCATATGGCCCCAGTTGGCCAGGATCAACACCGGCAACAGTACGGTGAGCAGGCCGAATACGCGGTAAATGGGGCCAAAGCCGGACAGCCGCCGATGGTCCACCCAGGCAGGAAAGAAAAACAGCAGCAGCCCGGCTGGCAGGAAATTCTCCGGCCGCTCACCGAAGTGTATCCAGTAGCCACCACCCCAGGTACCGGTACGGGCGGATATAAAACTGATCAGGCAGATAATCCCGGCGGCCAGCAACAGCCGCACATCCAGCGTATAAGCCAGCAACAGGGCAAGGGCCGCCCACACCACCAGTACCTTGTCGGAGGGTGTGATGTTGAAGATCTGCCCGAGCATGAAGATATTGAGCACAAAACAGGCAAAGGCGACCATAGCCGCCAGCTTTACGAAATAGCCACTCTCGTCGACTTTGGCGATCAGGCCGGTGGCACTGAAAGTGGCGAGCGATGCCAGTATCAGGATGCTGACCTGTGCCGAGCTGCTGAAGCGACCCCAGAACTGGTAAAAGAGGAAAAACACACTGGCTGCCAGCGCCAGCGCACCCAGGAACGAGGCGATGCGCATGCCCAGCGAGAGCTGTTTAGCCTGCCGGTTACGGTCGATGTCAAAGGTTTGCGAGAAGCCGGTAAGCAAGGCGTCATGGTAGGTGTGAATAGCATCCTGCTGATCGGCGCTGAGCCGCACCACACCCTCGGCGTCCAGCCGGGAGACCTCCGCCTGGAAGGATTTGATCTGGTCTGTACGTTGTTGCGCTTGTGTTTTGGAGACGGGTTCCATGTTTCCTGTGCGTTCCGTGTGCAACTTCATTTTTCGAAGATAGCCGCTTTCTTGTTACGCCTCGGCACCAATGATGTAGCCTGCCGTGCGATTACTGGATAGCACGGCAATCGCATGACCCGTAAAATATTCCTGGTCTTTTTTGCGAAACTCCGAGATTGATACCGTCTCATCGGCCAGGATTGTTTGTGTGCTCACGGCACGCTCTAGTATAGTATATCGTATTTCTCTAACAACTTATTTGCATCGTCAAGATGTGATACAGCGTAAAATTGTTTTTCAGGCGACAGGTAAACAACTGCCCGCTTGTTTCTATTTAGCATTTCCATCACATTGCTGATCGAACCGGGGCTTTCCCCATCCCATAACACAAATCCGTAGTCTGCTTGCCCCGCCATCGCCTTGTCTTTTTGTGTATAGAAATCTCTTCCCTTGAATTTCACATCAACAGAAACCCGTTTGACGTCCCATCCCCCGACATTATTTCGGCATTCTGAGCCGGAACAGAAAACAATTACATTGGAGTAATCCATGTTTGCCAGATATGTTTGAAACGCCTTGTCTGCACCCTGCGCATCGCCCACTATCACACGGAATTCTTTTTTAATAATATTGGACAGGCGATTTCTTACATCCTCATCAAGTCGACTGATTTTTCTGGAACCTGATAAAAAAACAGTTGTCATCTGTTGCTCCGGGTGTTTTCCTTCCGATCATTACCGTATTCATCTACGCGCAGACAGGCATTTCTTGGCGAGTGAATATTATACATGTAGCGACCTTATTTTTTTATTATACTGGGTGTACATACAGTGCATAATGACAAAGCTCGCCCGCGCCCTGCGCTGGTGGCAAGATGCCTGATATATCAGCCCGTCGATATTTGCGGCCCACGAGCAAACTGGCTAAGGTCACATTTTGTGACCTTAAAATGGCTGCCATGGAATGGCAGCTGAGAATTCAATACAGGGAGGTAAACGTATGGCCAAAAGTACACCGGGTCAAAATCCCGTTTTATCCAGTGAGCGGTTTCAGGATCGTATTTTTCTGATCCGTGGACATAGAGTGATGTTGAGTCCGCATTTGGCGGAACTCTATGGCGTCGAGAACAAAGTGCTGCTACAAACCGTTAAACGTAACACTGACCGCTTCCCTGCCGATTTTATGTTTCATCTTACAAATCATGAGTTTAACGCTTTAAGGTCACAAATTGTGACCTTAAAGACTGCTGATATGACGTCAAAGCGGGGGCAGCATCTAAAGTACCTGCCCTACGCGTTCACTGAACAAGGTGTGGCGATGCTTTCTAGTGTGCTTCGCAGCCCTCAGGCGGTAAAGGTTAACATTGAAATCATGCGGACCTTTGTCCGTCTGAGACAATTGCTGTCTTCTAACGACGAACTGGCCAGGAAGCTCGATGCGCTGGAAGATAAATACGATATCCAATTCAAAATAGTAGGGACTCTTGACCTGTGTCCAGCGCATAGCTTGTATGCTTACCCGCAATGTGGTGCGCTTGGTAGCGGTAGTTAGCCGTGATATGTTCGGGTGCGTGCGGATGATGAGAACCTGGCGAAGTGACCGACTGACTACGTTGCCGTTTTTTCTGCTCATGGCAACGGTGTTCACGGTGTATGTCGGTTACGGCATCGTGCTCCCTGTGTTGCCGTTCCTGCTGGAACGTGTGTTGGGAGACGGTGTGCACTTTTCGGTTGCGTGGCATACCGGCATGATTGCTGGTATTTACATGCTTGCGC
>CAYUOY010000220.1:0-5501 GCA_964446495.1 uncultured Woeseiaceae bacterium
GGTGTCGCCGAATGTGGCGGCCCAGGCCGAAACTTCAACGATAGCGGCTGAACAGCGACAAAGTATCAATCCGCAAACAGGAGCGGCGGTCCTGGCGACGGATTTGAATGCCTTGCAGGTCAAGACCGCTGTTGCGGACTCGCTGCAACTGGAGGGCCGTCCCGGAACCGGTGGCATTGACCCGAATGGGCGAGAGGCGCCCACAGGCAACGCCATCGACCGAATTCAAAACATGGTTCGCGCCAATACGGTGAGCGATGCGGCGAGTGGCAGGGAATTTCGAGCGTCGTTCGAGGGACCTCCGGACAATGCACTGACGGGGCTGCTGGAGCGGTCGCAGGGTTCCGCTTCGTTGTCTGCCGGTTCACCGCCTTCGGTCAGCGGTATTGCGTCGGTGTTGCAGGCAATTCAGGGATCATCGCCGGCAACGGCTTCAAGTATTGCGCCAACGCCAACTCCGATTGACGTTCCTTTGCAGAGTGCTGCCTGGGGCGATGCACTGAGTGATCGTGTTTTGTTCATGACCGGGCAAAAAATTCATAGCGCGGAGGTCCGGTTGAACCCGGCTGAAATGGGTCCGATCACCATCAAGGTCAGCGTTGAAGATGGCGCCGCTGATATCACTTTTACGGCTCAACATGCCGGTGCACGTGAAGCGATCGAGTTGGCTATGCCACGCTTGCGGGAACTACTGAGTGAAAACGGGCTACTGCTCGCCAATAGCAGCGTCACCGAGGGCGGTGTCGAGCAGGAAGCCGGAGGTCGGGAGGCGCACGAAGCCGCTGAGGGAAACACCCTCGCTGGCGAGTCCCTTGCGGATGACGATGCAGCGCAAGTGATACCGATGCATGTGCCGCAGGGGCTGGTCGATACTTTCGTCTGATTCGGTTGCCTGCCTGGACGTCAAAATCCCGCTGCGCTGGCATCCCGGAAGCCGTAGCCAGGGCGCCAATATTCTGACGTTTGCCACTGTTGAGCTCATTGAAATATTATAAGGTATTGATAATTAACAATAAAAAATAAATGCGAGTAACTGGCACGAGGTTTGCATAACTGATGTTAGGAAATCATTGGAGCACCTCATGGCGGAAGAAGAAAGTAACGAAACCGAAGCACCTGAAGAGTCCGGGGGTGGACTCGTAAAGAAACTGATGATGGGTGGTATGGCGCTTTTGCTGGTCGGTGGAGGCATTTTTGCCGGTCCGGCGGTCATGAACATCATTTCGCCGCCGCCCGCCGAGGACGAAGGTGTTGCAGAAGAAGGTGAAGAGGTCGTCGAGGAGTCGAAGCAACCCGCACTATACGTGAGCCTGCATCCACCTTTGGTCGTCAATATCAAAGACGCCATTGGCGAGACTCACTTCATGCAAATCACCATGGAAGTAATGGCCCGGGACCAGGAGTTGCTCAACTCCGTACGGGAACACGCTGCGGTCATCCGCAATAACCTCATCCTGCTCTACAGCACCGCCATCTATGAAGACGTAACGACACGCGCAGGCAAGGAAAAGTTGCTCAGCGAGGGCCTGCAGGAGATCCAGTCAGTCATGCTTGATTTGGTCGGTGACGACAGCGTTGAAGCCCTCTATTTCACCACGCTGATAATTCAGTAAGGCCAACCGAGCGCCGTCATGACAGATCCCGTACTAACCGAAGACGAGAAAAGCGCTTTGCTCGATGGCGTGTCGTCCGGCGCTGTGGAAGTCCACTCGGGAACTGGCCAGAAATACGCCGATGTCAAGCCTTATGAAATAGGCCCACACGCGCGAATTCAGAAAAACAGCTATCCACGCCTCAAGGTTTTGAATCAACAACTCGCGGCTCGCGTCGCGAACTACTGCGGTTCCGTGCTGCAATGTGAAGTGTCGATCACACCAGATCCTGTCTCCATTCGCTCCTACGGGGACCATTGCGGTCGCTTTCCTGATTTGTCAGCGGTGACCACGTTTGAAGCAGCGCCGCTTGAAGGGCTCGGGCTGATTATTCTTGAGTCCGGCGCTATCAGTGAACTGGTTGAGGCCTTTTTTGGCGGCGCCGGAAACGATGCCGTGACCGCTGGCAGTGGCACGTTGTCACCGGGTGAGTTGGCGGTGTGCCGGCTTTTTAGCAATGCCATTCTTTCGATGATGCAGGAAGCCTGGGAACCCATCATTGAGATTACGACTGAACGTAAAAGCACCGACATCGGCACTGATCTGGTCGAGGGCATCGGTGATACGGATACGGTAATTGGTTGCCGCTTCGAAATGCATTTCGGCAAAGAGAGCGCAGCGTTTTCCGTGCTGCTGCCGCTGGCCCTGATCGGGCCGTTGGTGCCAGTGTTCGATGGACAAAAAAGGGAACGCGACGCGGCGGAGGACGCCCGTTGGGAGAAAGCGATCAGAACTCGCCTCCCCGATGCCATCGTTCAAATGCAGGCCGTGGTCGGCGAGGCCCGGCTGCCACTGGGAGATATAGCCGGATTGCAACCTGGGGACATTATCAAAATTGAAGATCCGCGAAACGCATTGGTCCTCGCGGCAAACGTTGCGGTGCTGGAGGGCAGGTATGGCGTCCATGCGGGCTACAACGCCATTGAAGCTACGGCCTGGATCGATACGCAATTGGCAAACAACTGAGTAAAGGAAGATTTAGATATGGCAACTGACACACCCAACCCGGATTCAGAGCAGGCTGCAAAGGATACCTCCAAGCCAGCGGAGAGTTACGCACCGGACGAACTGGAAAACAAGGGTCCGTCCGGCGATGCAGTCGGTGCTGACGTCAATCTCGAGCTGGTCCTCGAAGTACCGGTCAGCGTCGCGCTGCAGGTTGGTTCGACAGAATTACCGATCCGGGAGCTGGTCAAGCTCGTTTCAGGTTCGGTGATTGCGCTGGACAGGGACTCGAGTGAATCGATGGATGTACTGGTGAACGGGAAGTTGATCGCGCACGGCGAGATTGTCATCGTCGATGAGCAATATGGCGTGCGCCTGACCGATGTCGTCAGCCCGGCCGAACGTATCGAAAAAATTGCCTGAATCATATGTTTATACAAACGATATTGAGTAGTGGAATGCGTATCACGGGTATGTCAGTACTGGCGATACTTCTGGCGCCAGCCGTCGCTATTGCCGCGCCGGTCGTCGAGGAGTCGACGCAATTGAGTTCACCCGCTGGCGTTCCCGGCGTGCTGGGATTCGGCGCTAGTCTATTGTTCGTCATTGCGGCCATTCTGCTTGCAGGCTGGCTCTATACCCGCATGCAGGGCGTCAGAGGTGGAACGAGCAAGGTCATCAACATCCTGGCGACACAGTCGTTGGGCACAAAGGAAAGAATTGTCCTGATCGGCATCGGTGACAAGCAAATTGTCGTCGGGATGACTGCAACACAATTGCAAACCTTGCATGTATTCGAGCAACCTGTCGTCAGCATGGCTGAACGTCAGAACGGTTCGGCTTTCGCCGAGCGCCTGGTCGCAGCGATCAAAGGCGCCAGCAAATGAAGCAAGCTGCGATACTCATTTTCCTGATGCTGTTGGCGCCGCTTGCCAATGCACAGGCCGAAGCGCCGCTGCTGGCAATAGCCGGTGACGCGGTAGAGGGCGAATCTTATGCTCTGAGTATTCAGGTCCTGGTGATGATGACGCTGCTGACGTTATTGCCAGCCGCCATCCTCTCCACCACGGCTTTCGTCCGCATCATCATTGTTTTGTCGATTTTGCGCCAGGCACTTGGTACCGCGCAGACACCCCCCAATCAGGTGCTGTTGGGCATCGCTCTGTTCCTGACGTTTTTCGTCATGTCGCCGGTTATTGACAGCATTTACGAAGTCGCCGCCAAGCCCTATATCGACGGCCAGATTTCGGCTCAGGATGCGCTTTCGAACGGCGTCGCGCCATTGCGCCAATTCATGCTGGATCAGACGCGTGAGAGCGACTTGAAATTGTTTGCGGACATCGCTCGTCGAACTGATATCGCTACTCCCGCGGATGCACCGATGTCGATCATCGTGCCGAGCTTTATGGTCAGCGAACTGAAGACGGCTTTTCAAATCGGTTTTCTGGTGTTCATTCCGTTTCTCGTCATCGACCTGGTTGTGTCCAGCGTACTGATGTCGATGGGCATGATGATGCTATCGCCGATGCTGATATCGCTGCCGTTCAAACTCATGTTATTCGTGCTGGTCGATGGTTGGGCGTTGGTTCTTGGCACGCTTGCCAAAAGTTTTTTTATCTAGAAAGGATTCGATGATGACACCGGAGACAGTTACAACAATAGGCCAGCAAGCGCTGTGGATCACGATGCTGCTTGCTGCGCCCATGCTTCTTTCCGCACTGGCCGTTGGCTTGCTGGTCGGCATGTTTCAGGCGGCAACACAGATCAATGAATTGACAATGAGTTTTATTCCAAAACTGCTGGTGCTGGTGGCAGCACTGGTCATGGCTGGTCCCTGGATGCTCAACGTGATTTCGAACTACACCATTCAGCTGATTGAACAGATTCCGTCGCTGATCTCCTAAACAACGGGCAAATGCAGGTACAGACATGCAAGCGAGACGAATAAGTGAATGTGACTATCGATATAGGGGCATTGCTGGAACATCTGGTCCAGTACCTGTGGCCCTTCGTAAGAATCGGCGCGTTCGTCATGGTGATGCCGGTGATCGGCAGCTCCTTCGTACCGGCCACGGTACGTTTGCTGCTGGGAATGGTCCTGACTATGGTGATGACACCGGTCCTGCCGAGTTACTCGGCACCGGATATTCTGAGCCTGTCAGGGGTCATCACGGTATTTCAGGAAGTCGCGGTGGGGATCGCCATGGGCTTTGCGGTACAACTGGTGTTCGACGCGATTACCCTGGGCGGTCAAGTTATCGCAATGAGTATGGGCCTGGGCTTCGCCGTATTCCTGGACCGGACGCGTGGCGTGAATATTCCTGTCCTGGGACAACTTTTCTTGATGCTGGGGATGCTCACCTTTCTTTCGATGGACGGCCATCTGGCCCTGATCGAACTGGTCGCGGAGAGCTTTCATTTGTTGCCAATATCGAGCGGCGGTCTGAGTACGTCCGCGGTGCTCGCCATCATAACGTGGACCTCACAGCTATTCGTGGTTGCGCTGAAAATAGCGCTGCCGGCGATAGCCGCGCTGATCGTCGTGAACCTGTCGTTCGGGGTGATGAGCCGGGCAGCCCCGACCCTGAATCTGTTCGCGGTTGGCTTTCCGGTTTCCATGTTGTTGGGCTTCGTGGTCATTTTTCTGAACATGGCAGGGCTGCAGGAAAACGTAGCACTTTCATTCGGCGCGGCCCTGGCGAAATTGCCAGCCTTGCTTGGCCGATGACGTTGACGACACAGTGAATGACTGAACATGGCTGACGAGCAACAACAGGATCGCACCGAGCAAGCGACACCCAAACGTCGGGAAGATGCGCGCAAGAAGGGCGATGTTCCCCGATCGAAGGAATTGACGATGACCGGCGTCATGCTGACGGGCGCGACTACGTTGTTATTCATGAT
>CAYUOY010000221.1:0-5413 GCA_964446495.1 uncultured Woeseiaceae bacterium
ATCAAAACGATAGAAGTGAATTGTAAAGTAAAATATTACTGAGCATCCAGACTCTTTCCGGACACCTCTTCGCTGTCAGGCCCAAGCAAATATAGATAGGTTGCCAGGATATCTTGTGGTCGCTTGAGTGCGTCACGGTCTTCCGCTGGGTAGGCCGCCAGGCGCATTTTTGTACGGACGGCCCCGGGATTTACGCAATTAACTCGCATGCCGCTGTGCATGTTCTCATTCGAAAGGATCTGCGAGAGCCCTTCGGTACCGAATTTTGACACAGCGTAGGCGCCCCAAAATGCTTTACCGACCCGACCCACACCGCTGCTGGTAAAAATGATCGACGGGTGGTTCGATTGCTTGAGCGCGGGCATCAAGACCTGAGTCAGAACGAACGGTGTCGTCAGATTGACGTGCATGACCCGTTGCCATTCGGCTGGGTCGTATTGTTCGATCGAATGGCGATTGCCAAGAACGCCGGCATTGTGGACCAGGCCGTCAAGTCGACCGAATTCTTCCTCGATGCTCGCTGCAAGCGATGTATAGGCTTCTCCGTCGGCGGTGGCTAAATCGAGTTCAGCGATTGACGGGCGCTGAGCGCCATCGATCCCCTCTATTTCGTCGTACACTGCCTCCAATCGTTTGACGTTACGACCGTGCAGAATGATTCGACCTCCAAGTTCCGCGGCACGAATGGCCAGCGCCCGACCGATACCATCGGTCGCACCGGTAATCATGATGATCCTGTCTTGCAACAGAGCGGGTCCGTATTTGTAGTCTTGTACGTTGATATCCGTTCCTTATTGCAGCGTCTTGCTGCCACTCTTGGGTGATGATGATTTTGTGTCGATATCCTCTTCTTCGACCAGTTCCGGCAGCTCTCGCGGCAGTGCCTCCAGAGTTTCCAGAGCTTCCATTTCCTTTTTAGGTCGCACACCCAGTTCAACAAACTTCCGCGCGCCTGGCAGGACTTTTCGCTCCAGCGATCCAACCGCTCGATTGTAGTTTTCGACGCTGCTGGACAGCTGCCGACCCAGCTTGTTCAAATGCCCGACGAAGGTCGTCAGTCGGCCGTACAGATCAGCCGCAAGACGCCTGATTTCTTCCGCATTTTCGGTAAGCGCGACCTGGCTCCAGCCATAAGCAACGGCTTTGAGCAAGGCGACGAAGCTCGTCGGGGTCGCGAGAATGATCTTTTGCGACAAGGCGGAGTCAATCAGATTGGGGTCCTCGTTCAACGCCGCACTTAGAAACTGATCGCCTGGAATGAACAAGATGACGAATTCGGGGCTGCGTGAGAACTGATCCCAGTAACTCTTGCCGGAGAGTTTGCGAATATGTTCCCGGACATTACGCGTATGTCGTACAAGTGCGTCCTGACGTTTCTGATCATCTGGCGCCTCGGCGGCTTCAAGGTAGGCGTCCAGGGGCGTTTTTACGTCGACAACCAGTTCCCGTTGATTGGGCATGCGAACGATCATATCCGGTCGAATGGCGTTCTCACCCTCGGTCGTGTGTACCTGTTCCTGAAAGTCGCAATGCTCAACCATGCCGGCCAGCTCGACCAGGCGTCGCAACGTAATCTCGCCCCAACGGCCACGGACCTCCGGGCGTCGCAGGGCGTTCACCAGGTTTTTCGTTTCCTGGGCCAGCGATTTATGGCTAAGCTGCATGGTTTCGAGCTGGGCACGAATGCTGCCATAAGCCTCACTGCGCGATTTTTCGAGCTCACCGATCTGTCGCTGCGATTGTTGAAGCGCCTCACGGATGGGCTTGACCAGGTTTTCCACGGCCTGCTCGCGTTCACTCAAGGCGCGATTGGCTTTTTCCTGCTGTGCTCCGAGATTCTGCTCCGCAAGTCGCAGAAAATTCTCACTGTTGGTTTTCAGCGATTGATTGGCCAGATCAGAGAATGCGCTTGTGAGTCGATGATTGGCGGCTTCGTGGGCGGCATCGCGCTCATGCTGCAGGGCCTCCTGGCTCTTGATGCGATGGCCGAGATCGATAATTTCATGTTCGAGTTGCTGGCGACGATGCCTCGAAACCAGCCAGGCGATGGCGGCACCGATTACGAGTCCGGCTGCGAGAGCGGGACCGCCAATCTCAAGCCACAAACGGTCAACAATAAAGGTATCCATCAGATGAGCAGATTAACCGCTTTGGACAATATTTTCGTCAGTTCTGCGGTATTTGCCGCCATCGAATCGGCCTCCCACCGGTCCGGGTCGTCATCGGCGGTGATATATCCGTAGGTTGCCGCGATTGTCATCATGCCAGCGGCACGGCCGGCTTCGATATCACGCTGCGCATCGCCGACATAGATCGTTCGCTCTGGCGGCGTGCCGATTTGGTCGCTGCCCAGCAACAACGGCGCTGGATGTGGTTTCCGTTCGGCCAGGGTATCTCCGCTAATGGCACAGCTCGCGCGGTCGGCGAGTCCCAAATGGACCAGCAATGGATCCGTCATGCGCTGTGGCTTGTTGGTGACGATTCCCCACGGGCGTTCATGTTCTTCCAGCGCATCGATTATTTCGGCCATGCCCGGAAATAGCACGGACTCAACGACGGATCCCCCCAGAACCTCTTCATAGCGGTCAAGATATTCCTGCTGCAATTTCGTCTGTTCCTGTAGTTCCCGGTCGGGAAAAGCCGTTTGAATCAACCCGAGCGAGCCATTGGATACACTGGCTCGCGCGGTGGCATAAGGCAGCGCCGGGTTGTCGTAGGCCTCGAGCATATCGAATAGCACCCGAACCATGTCTGGTGCCGTGTCAATCAGTGTTCCATCAAGGTCGAAAAGAACGGCTTGGTGGTAGCCGGTCATGCGTCTTGCGGGCGCTTGAAATGCATCAGGTAATTCACCTCAACATTGGGCCCGAGTGAATATTCCCGGGTTACCGGGTTGTAATGCATGCCGGTGCTTTGGCGTAACTCCAGTCCGGCCTGCCGGGCCCAGGTATCCAGTTCGGATGGGCGAATAAATTTTTCGTAATGGTGGGTGCCTGCCGGCAGTAGTCTGAGCAGGTACTCGGCGCCGATGATGGCGAACAGGAATGCTTTCGGATTTCGATTGATGGTTGAGAAGAACACGTCACCGCCCGGTTTCACCAACCTTGCGCAGGCATCAATGACGGTCGAAGGTGAGGGCACGTGCTCAAGCATCTCCAGACAGGTGACCACGTCGAACTCCTGCGGGCAGTCTTCGGCCATATTTTCGGCTGTCGACTGCAGGTAAGTCACATCCGTTCCCGACTCCGCCTGGTGCAGACGCGCGACCGAGAGCGGGCTCTCTGCCATATCAATGCCGGTCACGGCTGCGCCTTGCTGTGACATGGATTCGGTCAATATGCCACCGCCACATCCGACATCCAGCACCTTCGCACCCGAGAGCGTGCAACGTTGGCGAATAAAATCGAGGCGCAGCGGATTGATCTGGTGTAGCGGGCGAAAGTGTCCCGACGGATCCCACCAACGTGAGGCGAGGGCGTCGAATTTGGCAATTTCTGCACTATCGACATTATTTTCAATGGTGGTCACGGTCGCTCCGTTGGTATGCGTTGGTTCAGGCGTCAGGCTCAGGTGGCGGCAATTCGTTGCTGCCATTCAGCGCTGCGTTGCAAGATTTCGGTTTCATCTGCATGCGTGATCGCGCCATTCTCCACCTGATGGCGGCCCGCCACCCAGACATCGCTGACCTGCTCCCGGTTGCAAGAGTACACGAGCTGCGCCAGCGGATCATAAACCGGTTGGGTGTTGAGCGGGCTTAAATCAACACAAGCCAGATCCGCCCATTTGCCGTTTTCTATGGAGCCGATGTCATCGGCCAAGCCCAACGCAACGGCACCGTTCAAGGTGGCCATGCGTAGCGCAGTACTCGCCGGGATGGCGGCTGCATCGTCTGCCCTGACTTTGCCCAGCAAGGCGGCGGTTCGCATTTCACCGAGCAGGTCGAGTACATTGTTGCTGGCGGCGCCATCCGTCCCCAGCGCAACGTTGATGCCCTTGTCGATCATTGCCTGCACCGGTGCGATGCCGCTCGCCAGTTTCAGATTGGAGCGCGGGCAATGGGCGACAGAAATACCGGTGGCCGAAAATTGCTGCAGTTCTGCCTCGATCATATGCACCGCATGCACTGCCATTAACGAGGCATTGACCAGTCCCAGTTCGCTGAGTCGGGCGAGTGGACGATGGCCGTATTTCTCGCCTATGTCGGTAATCTCCGCGGCGGTTTCGTGCAAGTGGATTTGCACGCGACGATCCAGTTGGTCGGCGAGAACACGGAGTTTCCGGCCGCTGTCATCGGACAGGGCATCGGTCGAGTGCGGTGCAAAGCAGGTGCTGATCAAAGGGTGATCCGCATAAGGGTCATGGACCAGGTCGGCGGCTTTTCCCAGATACTCGTCGACGTTGTCAGCCCACGGCGTCGAGAAATCCATGACTGGCGTGCCGATCATGGCGCGCATATGCAGATCGACCGCCGATTCGGCGACGACTTCCGGAAAATAATACTGGTCACTAAAGCACGTGATGCCGCCTCTTAGCATCTCTACAATGGCATGTTTGGTACCGTCACGTACCATTTCGGCGCTGATCCAGCGTTGTTCATGCGGCCAGATTCCCTCCCGGAGCCAACTTTCCAGCGGCAGACCCTCGGCCAGGCCGCGAAAAAGGGTCATGGCCGCATGTGTGTGGGCATTGACGAGTCCGGGAAACAGCAAATGATCGGGTCGGTCGACCACGACGCCTGGGCTAAATTGCGATCGTGCGTCTTCCTCCGGAACGATAGCGACGATGCGGCCATCTGTAATGGCCACGCTGTGATGCTCCAGGACAAGACCGTCCGGTTCGACTGGAATGCACCATCGTGCCTGAATCAAGGTGTCACATTGTTGCATCGCTATTAGTGTCGCAGCCTGGATGGGGCCACTTTGAGCGGCCGGAAAATGGGCTAGTATAAACACATGCAATCGCCTTACTACAGGCTTGTTGGTTTGCGCCAATTTGAGGTCGATTCGCTGCAGACTCGGGCCTCTGTGTGTTATGATTCACCCCCCGGATGCGGTGTCTTAGGGGCATCGAATCGAGCCTGGCAAAAGCAATAATTTTTTCTGCCTAAAACCCAAACAGGAATGGACACGATTTCGTTTTTCAGAACGAGATCGTTGCGGATGTGTGAGTCACAATGTCTGAAATTGAACCGGAAATTCTGACAGTAAGCCTCGAAGAGGAGATGCAGCAGTCGTACCTCGAATACGCCATGAGCGTAATTGTCGGGCGCGCGCTTCCGGATGTCCGTGACGGGCTCAAGCCCGTGCATCGACGGGTGTTGCACGCCATGCGCGAATTGGGCAACGACTATAACAAGGCGTACAAGAAGTCGGCCCGTGTGGTCGGTGATGTCATCGGTAAATATCATCCGCAC
>CAYUOY010000222.1:0-5412 GCA_964446495.1 uncultured Woeseiaceae bacterium
AGCTATTGTGAGCATCTAGGGCAGAAATGGTTGAAGGGTGCCGGCAGGGTCTCAATCACTACGGTTGAAGGCACCACGGACGATATGTTGTCAAGGGTCGGAGCCGATAGTTACGTAAAGAGATTGGTACCCCGAAAGGCTGGCGGTTATTGAGTTTCCTTCAATCGATGGCGCCAAGGCGTTCTTGCGAGATCCGGACGCACTGCCGCTTTTCGAGCTACAGCATGGAACGGCGACGAGTCAACTGGTCTTAGTGGATGGCAGTTCGTAACGATTCTGCCGACATTCGAAAGGAAGAAAGAAAATGGATAGATCGTTTTTTTGGGAAAAGCTCGCAGAACGATACTCGAAGCAGCCTGTCGCCGACGAAGCGGCATACCAACACAAGTTGCAGGTCACACAAGAATATTTTCGCCCCGACATGAAGGTCTTGGAGTTTGGTTGCGGAACCGGGTCGACGGCGATCGCGCATGCCCCTTACGTCAAGCATATTCGAGCCATCGATATCTCGGCGAATATGATCGAAATTGCCCGCAGTAAAGCCAGAAAAGCGAGTATCGAGAATATCACCTTCGAACGCTCCGGCGTCGACGACCTCTGCGTGTCCGGCGAATCGCTGGATGCGGTACTGGGTCTTAGCATTTTGCATTTGTTGAATGACAGGGAAGCTGTTATCGCGCGGGTCCGAGACATGCTAAAGCCGGGGGGCATTTTTGTGACCAGCACAGTGTGCGTGGGCGATACGATGCGATTCCTCAAGTTTGTCGCGCCGATCGGGAGACTTTTCGGACTGGTACTCAAGGTTTTTACTCGCGTCGAGCTTGAAAACAGCCTGACCGACGCGGGATTCGAATTGGACTACCAATGGCAACCACAGGGTAAAGGAAAGTCGGTGTTTATCGTGGCTCGGAGACGGTGATAAATAGCGATTTTATGACCAAGGCCCTGCATATCTGTTGTGGCAACGCTCACAAGAGGAGAATCGTCCTGCGAATTACCGTAATGAGGAGATGTTGACGTTACGACAGACACTCGCCGGGTTCGGGACACGTCTCTGTGATCGCCGATCACCAAAGTCACTGCGACGAAGTGCCCACAAGTGCCGGAAGCGCACATTTTGGCCTTTTGCATCAGTCGGGACAGGTAAGCACTGATATTTTCGAAGTCCTCGTATAGTCGAGCGCCTGAGAAAAATGGCATGTCCATCCGACGATAGTGTCGGTCACGGAGAATTGGTTGTTGACGAGATACTCTCGATCCGAGAGTGCCATTTCCAATGGCCACTACGCTTTTGCGGTAGGCATTGCGGTTGTAGTTATACATCTCCGGTACTTTTTCGCCTTCTGGGGAAGGAATCGGTGGGAAGGAATCGGGAGGAATCGGGACACCCATCAATTGACCTGAATCCAGTCAACAACGTCATTCTCGACGTTCGTGCTCCCTGGCTTGTCCCATCAAGCTCCAAGACCGGACGCAGAGAGAAATCATTCTGTATGTGCGGCTAAAACTCGTTAAGGCCGGCAAACAATGGGTTTCCTGAGTTCCGGCACTGAGTTCCGAGCTAGAACTCGTTAAGGCAGGCAAATAATGGGTGTCCTGAATTCCTGCAGCTACAAATAATGGGTGTCCTGAATTCCTGGTCGGCACTGAGTTCCGAGCTAGAACTCGTTAAGGCAGGCAAATAATGGGTGTCCTGAATTCCTGCAGCTACAAATAATGGGTGTCCTGAATTCCTGCAGAAGGACCCGCAACCTGGCAAGCATGCAAGTGATTGACAGGGCAGGATCGAATCCCATCCTCTCAGCCAATATGATTCGCAAAAACTGCTATCCTTACCCTGTCGAAAAAACAAGTAAAAACAAAATATAATCGACAAAGACTGTCTAAAATAAAAAAACTGCAGAGGTAGCGAAATGACCGTAATCACATGGCGTTTTTTTGTTTCGTTCGGCTTGGTAATTCTGTTCCAGTCGGCCTGCGCACCAGAAACCGCGCCCGTGTCATCTGAATCCGCGGCGGAAGATTCCGAAAAGCCGACTGCCCGCTATGTGTCGAATAAGAAGGTGAATACGGTCTGCAAGGTATTCGACGTCCCTTCGCCGCCACCGGGGTTCGCAGAGGCACCCGGTGTACCACAAAAAGATATGCCGCCGCCCCTGGCGATGCGGATGGCTGTCGGCGCCGACCGTGAGCCTGTCGATACAGACTGGGACCGGGTCAGCCCGGGTTATGTACTGATCGAACCGGCGATGATCCGTGAATCGATGCTGATCAACAACGAAGGCCAGGTAGTAGGCCGTATCGAAAGCGATAGTTTCCACCACATGCAATTGCTGCCCAGTGGTAACAGATTGGTGATTAACACCGTGCATACCGATGTATTTCGCAATGGGGGACGGCAGGGCTGCATCGAGGAATTCACAGCCGACGGCGAGTTGGTCTGGCGGCTTGGATTGGCGACGGATGACTACATTCAGCATCACGATGCAATCAAACTGCCAAATGGCAATGTACTGGCAGTGGTCTGGGAGAAAGTGTCGAAAGAAGAGGCCATCGCGCTGGGACGCAATCCGAAGTTTGTCACCGACAACGGGCTCTTCTGGTATGACGGCATAATCGAGGTCGACCCGTTCAACGCCGAAGTTGTCTGGGAATGGAGTGCGCGGCACCACCTTGTTCAGGATTATGATGCGGGCAAGGCGAATTACGGTGTCATTTCCGAACACCCGGAATTGTTAAACATAAATACGTTCCAGCTTGATAACGAGGGAAAAATAACCAAGTCGGGTGACTGGACTCACGTGAACGCACTGGACTACAACGCAGATCTCGATCTCATCGTCTTTTCGTCGAATTATATGAGCGAGATTTTCGTCATCGATCACAGCACGACGCCGTGGGAAGCGGCATCCCATGGCGGCGGACGCCATGGGCGGGGTGGCGATTTCTTGTATCGTTGGGGAAACGCTGAAAACTACGATCGGGGGGACGCTGCGGATCGCACGCTTTTTAATCAACACGACATTCAATGGATAAAAGAAGGCCTTCCCGGGGCTGGCAACTTGCTCGTCTTCAATAACGGCAATGCAGACGCACGGCCGTATTCGACAGTTGTCGAATTTGCGCCGGAAATGAGTGACGATGGTTCGTTCGTGCTGCACGACGGCGAGCCCTATGGTAAGGATGTGGTCGTTTGGGAGTACAACCCGGAACCGCCTGAGCGCTTCTACTCATTTTTCGTATCGGGCGCTCAGCGACTGCTGAACGGCAATACGATTATTACCCAGGGAGCGGGTGCCAAGATTCGCGAAGTAACTCGTGATGGCGAGATCGTATGGGATTATTCCTACAGCAACGACAACAACGATCCACACATGCTGTTTCGCGGCAACAGGTACCCTGCTGATCACCCGGGTATTGCAGGATTCACCCTGGCACAATGAGGTCGATTTGCAGCGAATTCTGCGCAAGAATCCGCCACCGGTTCATGCCTTTTTCTGGAGGCTTTTCTTTGCGCGAATCATCAGCGCGTCTGACGATTGACCGAAATTGGGCAAATGCTTGCACCCGGTCCGGGTAGCCGTTCTCGCCGTTTGGTTGCTATTTGGTTCGGCCGGATACGACAACGCCACTGCAAAGAGTGGCGTTGTATCTTATTGTTGTTATTCCAGAATTTGGCTCCCCGACCCGGACTAATGATTATCGCATAAGCCATTGTAATAATGGACGTTCTATAACTCATTTTTTCAGATCTACCCCCAGATCTACCCTTACGAATCAAGCGCTAGGAAAACAGCTGAGAATATGCCGCAGTTTTCGTGATTGGTTTCGAAGGGTGGTCGAATTCTTGTTGCACAAATCCTGCTTTCGCCGAATAACGCTCCCAATGCCCACTAAGGGGAATGACAGACCACAATAGTGCGGAGTTGTCTACCGGACCCCGGGGCAGTCCACATAGAGTAACGCTGCTCCTGTAGTTATTCGATCCAATCGCCTACCTGGTTAGTAACCAGACCGATGGTAGACCGACCGAGTCGCGAAGCGACTCAGGATACGGCTCGACAGTGGCCGCAATGAGTTTCGGTGTAAGTCACTTCGGACCGGGATTGTCGGCCCGTTTCGGCGAGAATAGCGGTCGGTATTTTTGTATTACCAGCGAGGCGTGGAAAACGAGGAGTGCGGAAAGTCTCAGCACGACGGCAATGCAGAGCGATCGGCCGGATGGCGCGAGAATCTGAACATGCCGGCTATGACGCGATCCATCGGACGGAGTTTGCGCGTTCTCACGGCGCCGATTCAGAATCACAAATCAGTAATTCACGAGCAATAATTCGGCGACTAAAACAGGGTTACCGGCCCTGCGCATTAGTCTCGCGAGCATGGGCAGTAGGTAAACGAATAATATGGCCAGATCACGCATTGGCCCAACCTCGCAACAATCAGCACTGACATGACAAGACTTGGATTTCGCGAGGATTTGTGCGACAAAGTCGGAACGTGCCACATATAGGATACATTGGAATCGTGAATTCAAAGCGAACTAAGCGAGAAATAGAGACGGGCCGGAATCTTGGCATGATATTGGTTGTGGATGACGATGTGTTTATTCTTCGTTTGACCAAGAGAATGCTGAGTCTGCTTGGGTTTACAGCGCTCTTGGCTCAAAATGGGACCGAAGCACTGGATATATATCGTGAGCAAAAGGACGATATTGCCTGCGTTATCGTGGATCTGTCTATGCCGGGAATGAGTGGCAAAAAGGTTGCGAGGTCAATTTGGCAGATTAGCCCTACGACGAAGATTATCTTTTGTAGCGGGCATGATGAGCAACGGGCCATACGGGGTATTTCAGATTCTGGCCCTCTCAGCTTCCTCAAGAAGCCGCTCACCCTGACGGACCTAAAAACTGCGTTGCAGAAAGTTTTTGTTGACAAGTCCGGGCAAGAAAATCGCATTCTTGACAAGGTAATTCTGATGTCAGATACACGTGTATAATTCACAAAATCCGGTTAGTAGCGGACGAGATTCGGATGTTCCGGGAAGTTTTTAGAGCTGGCAAGATCCGCAAGGCGCAAAAAGATTCCCTTGCATCCTTGTTTCGCCTGTCACCCGACGCTGTTTTTCTGGTCAATTCAGCAGGTCTTGTAGTAACAGTCAACGACAAATGTAGTCGTCTTCTCGGCTATGAGATCGATGAATTCTGCGGGATGTCCGCTGAGACCTTTCTGCCGGACCTGTATTCAACAACGGCACTCGGAAGACGTACAAACTTTCTTAAAGCCCGCGATTCGCATGAGATGGGCAGTGGGCTTGACGTCCGGGGCAAAAGAAAGGACGAATCTTACATCTGGCTTGAGCTGGCAACGACGCTGTGCCATGTTTTTTTCTGCATCAGATAGAGGTGCTACTGAA
>CAYUOY010000223.1:0-5409 GCA_964446495.1 uncultured Woeseiaceae bacterium
ATGGTAGATTCGTCTTTGACAATCGCCTAATTGCAGGCTAAATCGTGCCAGGCAGTGATTGTTGAATATCAAACAGGGGAAAAGCATGAAAGACAGGATCTCGCGACGTGATTTTCTAAACGGTACACAAGTCGCGATTGGCGCCTCTCTTTTGTCACCATGGAGTGATGTCTTGGGTGCAGGCGGGTCAGAGTTCGAACTTGGGCCCGACTATTACCCACCCGCCCTAACGGGTCTGCGCGGCAGTCATGATGGTTCCTGGGAGACCATGCATGCGCGTGTGTCCGGCAAGAAATGGCCCTTGAGCCAGCACCAGGAATCCTACGATCTCATTGTCGCAGGAGCAGGAATCAGTGGTCTTGCCGCCGCCTATTTCTACCGCAAGGAAAACCCCGGTGCGCGAATTCTGATTCTCGATAACCACGATGATTTTGGCGGGCACGCCAAGCGTAACGAATTTTCGATCGATGGCCGCACTCGTATTGGCTACGGCGGTACCGAATCGATCGATTCCCCGGCAAACTGGAGTGATATCGGGAAAGCTCTGCTGCGTGATATCGGCATCAACGTGCAGGAGTTTTACAACGCCTACGACCAGAAGCTGTACCCGTCGATGGGCCTCGCCAAAGGCATTCTTTTTGACCAGGAAACCTACGGCGAGCAAAAACTTGTGGTGGGCTATAACAAGATCCCGTGGGAAGAGTTCGCAGCGCAAACTCCGATGAATGATCAGGCGAAGGCCGATCTGGTGCGGCTCTGGACCGACGAGCGTGATTATTTGCCAGGTATGAGCCTGGAGCAGAAGAAAGAAATTCTGCGCAAGACCAGTTACGAAAGCTTCCTGAAGAATTACGCCAAAGTCGATCAACAGGTTGTCGAAATGTTCCGCCGCTGGGGCATGAGTAAATGGTGTGTGGGAATTGAAGAAATTCCGGCCACACTGGTGCAATCATACGATGCTGGAATGGCGGGCCTCGCGCACACACTGGTACGAACCTCGAGCGGCGGGGGAGAGCCGTATATATTTCACTTTCCGGATGGCAATGCGTCGGTCGCGCGTCTGCTCGTTCGAACCATGCTACCGGATGCGGTGCCCGGCTCTACCATGGAAGATGTGGTCACGGCGAGAGTTAACTATTCGCTGCTTGACGGAGCCGACGCTCCGGTGAGAATTCGTTTGAACAGCACGGTCGTCAATGTGGCGCATACCCGGGATAGCAAAGCCGTCGATGTAACCTTCGTCCACCAGGGCAACGCCCACACCGTTCGTGGCAAAAAATGCATTATGGCTTGTTACAACAGGGCCATTCCCTATCTGTGCCCGGAACTCCCGCAAGAGCAGCGGGAAGCGCTGAGGTATGGCGTTAAGATTCCATTGAGCTACACGAAAATACTGGTACGCAACTGGCGACCATTCGCTGAGTTGGGGCTCGATTTCGTCTACTACACGAATGATTTTTTCAAACAGGTTGAACTCGACTTTCCGGTTTCCCTTGGCAAGTACAATTTTGGCAGTTCCCCGGATGACCCGATGGTGTTGCATATGTGTCACGCACATTATTCGCCGGATATTCAGGGCCCCGAGCAATGGCGTGAATCTCGGCGACAGCTGCTCAGCACGCCATTCTCAACCTTTGAGTATCACGTACGCGATCAACTCGATCAGGCGCTGTCCGCTGCTGGTTTTGATGCGGGACGCGACATTCACGCGATCACCGTCAATCGCTGGGCACACGGATACCCGTACAAGCCGATCTTGTTATGGGAGCCAGACTGGCCGAACGAAGCAAGTAAGCCATGGGTGGTTGGCAGAAAGCCGTTCGGCCGCATTAGCATAGCGAATTCAGATGCTGGCGCCGCCTCGGGCACGAACTCCGCAATTGTGCAGGGATACCGGGCGGTGCAGGAGTCGTTGGCGACGTAACATCATTTGCACGTTGTTGCGGGATCGACCCTGTTTGGTTTGGTTGCTATTGTCCGGGTTCTCCTGACCAATAGATCCTCTGTATGCAAAACACGAGTGCGGTACTGACTACGCTTTTTCTCTACAACGCCGTGTTGATCGGCGTGGGGCTTTGGGCTCGCCGTCGCAACCAGGAAGTCACTGATTTCTATCTTGGGGGACGTGGTCTCGGTGCATGGACCGCCGCCCTCAGCGCTTCTGCAAGTTCGTCCTCGGCATGGACGTTGCTCGGACTCAGTGGCGCGGCCTACGCCTGGGGTCTGCCGGCGCTATGGCTGTTTCCAGCTACTCTTGGCGGCATACTATTCAACTGGGCGTGGATAGCACCGCGCTTGCAACGGTTGTCCAGGGAAGAAGATGCGCTCACCCTGAGCGCGCTTATTGCACCGGTACAGCTTAATGAGCATCGCCGACCGATACTTCGCTTAGCCGCTGCGATAGTCGTGTTTTGTTTTATTTTTTATATCGCGTCCCAGTTCGAGGCGGCGGGTAAAGCCTTTGAATCTACGTTTGATTTGCCAAAGAACCTCAGCATACTGATCGGTGCCGGCATAGTACTCGCCTACACCATGTTGGGCGGGTTCTGGGCGGTCAGCGTTACGGACATGATTCAGGGCCTGTTGATGTTCGTCACGGCATTGTTACTGCCCATAGCATCGTTGGTTGCTGTCGGTGGATTTGGCCCTCTCATTGACGGACTGAGGATAGTTGGCACGACTGGATCGCCGTTGCCGCCTGGTTCCATATCAGGCCCAATTGCGGTGTTTTTCGTTCTGGGAACGCTGGCTATCGGCACGGGATCGGCCGGTCAACCGCATGTCGTCAATCGTTTTATGGCGCTCAAGGACGAACGCAGCTTGAGAACGGCGAGGATCATCGCGCTAAGCTGGTCGGTACTGGTGTACGGCGGCATGTTGATCCTGGGTTTGTGTGCGCGCGTTTTGTTCAGCGATCTCGGTGATTCAGAGCAGGTCCTGTTCCATACGGCGCAATCGCTATTGCCGGGCGCGATAGCCGGTATGATTCTGGCCGCTGTGCTTTCGGCAATTATGTCGACGGCGGACAGCCAGTTGTTGGTGGCGTCTTCCGCCATATCATACGATTGGAATCTGGGTGACAACCGTCCGTCCAACACATTGACTAATGCACGCACAACCGTGGTCATTGTATTGATTCTGGCAACCGCTCTTGCACTGGTGTGGCGCGCGGATATTTTTTCACGCGTCTTGTTTGCCTGGTCCGGTCTGGGCTCGGCTTTCGCACCGCTGTTGATCGTTCGCCTGAGCGGTTACCGAATCAGTGCGAGGGGTACGATGGCGGCCATGCTGACAGGCTTTGGGCTGACGGTGGCGTTCTCGCTGCTGCCCACTACGCCCGGTGATATTGCCGAGCGGTTGCTGCCGTTCTTACTTGCACTGGGGATCGCCATTGCCGCCCGAGAATCGAACGGCTCCCGTCACAGTATGAATTCCAGCGATTAGCCTGCCGATGGTATTGCAACAACCCGATCTGAGGCGCGATCAAACTCAGGAATATCGATGCCACCGGATCAAGCGCGCATCCTGAGCAACGCTCACAAGCCCTTTTCTGCGAGCTTAATGGCCTGTCGAAGCGCTTCACTTTTCACCAGCACCTCCTGATATTCCTTCTCCGGTACACTATCGGCGACGATGCCGCCACCAGCCTGAAAACTGTATTCGTTACCATTGAACACGATCGTACGAATCGTAATTGCCTGATCCATGTTGCCATTGGTACCGAAATACCCGGCCGTCCCGGCATAAAAACCGCGTCCTGAAATTTCCAGCTCCTCGATGATTTCCATGGCTCGCTGCTTCGGTGCACCGACGAGAGTGCCCGCCGGCAGACAGGCTCCATAAAGATCGAACGCGTCCAGTTCGGGCGCCAGTTCACCATGGACGCCGCTGACAATATGCATTACGTGACTGTAGCGCTCGATACTCCTGTAGGGGGCAATCCGCAAGCTGTCGGTCGTAACGACTCTGGCGAGGTCATTTCGTGCCGAATTAATCAACATTTCGTGTTCGTCTGATTCTTTGGGATCGGCCAGCAGGGCCTTCTCATTCCGGATGTCTTCGTCGGTGCTCCCGCCGCGCGGTATCGTGCCCGCGATGGGTCGCAATGAAGCTTCCCGACCCTGCAACCGAGCCAGCATTTCGGGAGAGGAGCCCACCACCTTCAAGGCGCCAAAATCGAAAAAGAACATGTATGGGGACGGGTTCAGAACTCGCAACGCACGATAAACGTCGAAAGGAGATACCTTGCTGTGACCTTTGAAGGGGAGTGAGATGACAATTTGTTCGATGTCACCGGCAGCGATGTATTTCTTGCATTCCTCAACCCGATTCTCATAGTCGCTCTTCGACATACCCAAAGTGGCCTGCGACAAGTTGGTCTCGCTCGCATTCGGCGGCAGCTCAACCGTCAACAAGTGGACGATATTCCTGCGCAAACTTTCCCGCGCCGATTCCGTGCCACAGTGGAGCAGGGCGGCCCGCTGGGTCTGATGATCAAAAACCAGCAACGATTCAGTGGCGCACAATGCAGCGTGCGGCAGGTCGGACTGGGGACGGGTCTGGCCCGGTACGAACGTACGGGTGATGTCATAGCTATGGACACCGACGAGACCGCCTGAAAAATCCAAACCTTCGGGTTGCGGCTTTAGTATAGGCGCCTGGTCGAGCGCACAGCGTAACGCATCAAGATATTCGTTCTTATCGGATGGAGAAGCGCGCCGTTCCTGACCGATGCACAAACCATGCTCGTCCAGCCGGAATTCCAACGCACCCCCGAAGCCCAGGTAGGAAAAACGCGCCCGTTGTTCATCCGCTGCATTGCTTTCGATCAGGTAACGAGGCTGTAACTCACGAAGTTTCAGATAGACCGAGTTGGGGTCATCGAATTCAGCGAGAGGAATATCGAACGGAGTATGCATTGTGAGTCAGGTTGCGGCGGCGACCTAAATCATATCAAACTCATGTTCAGTGGATAGCGTTCATCGAGAGGCTGGCTGGCACCTGGCCGGTGCGGATCAAAGCGACTGATGCGGATCACCCCCTCAGCCGTATAAGTCTCAGTGAAGGCCCAATCATCTGCAGACATGCGCTCGTTGGCTTCAAAAGCGCGAAATACAATCATTCCATAATTCGCCGCGTGAACCTCGATTGCCATCCACAAGAACAAGATAACCATGATCGAAATTCTCAAAATACGCTCCAGTTATTGATCCGTGGAATTACACCGTCGTGCTCGAATCAGAACGCAACAGGATGATACCCACCCAGATAAACCACAGGATCTGACTCAGCCCGAATACAATGTTTAGAACAACCAGACCTGGAACAACACTCAGAATACCGGCCACACCGATTGCGACGCCAAACCCATTGAGTGCCCTGGGCAGCTGTCCAGATAGCCACGCAGCC
>CAYUOY010000224.1:0-5354 GCA_964446495.1 uncultured Woeseiaceae bacterium
AATACTCCGTATCCCGGTTACAAGGAGACCGGGATTCCGTTGTTCTTTAGAGACCGCTGCGCGGCATCAAGAACACGGACAACACGGAGCCCATCCTGCCCGTCGCTCAGCGGCTGGTTTCTATTCTCCACGCAGTCAATAAAGTGCAGGCACTCCGCTCGTAACGGCTCACCAACGTTTACGTGAGGGATCGTAATGTCGCCGAATCGTAAACCGATGTACTCGGCAAACGTATCGTACTCCTGCGACATCTTGGCACCCTTATCATAAATTTTGAGCTTTTCCGCCGCTTCCAGATCATCAAAGACGGCCATTTTGTCACTGCCAACAATCGTCAACCGCCGGACTTTGTGCGGATCGAGCCAGCTCACATGAATATGGGCCATCGTGTTATCTGCGAACGACATGGTGAGAAATACAACGTCTTCAACATCCCGTTGCAAATAGTCCTGCCCCCTTGCCGAAACATCGACGGGTTCCTTTCCTAACAAATAGAGAATCGACGAAATATCATGCGGTGCGAAGTTCCACAACGCATTCTCGTCTTCACGAACCGTCCCCAGGTTAAGGCGTTGACTGTACACGTAGTAAACATTTCCAAGTTCGCCCGAATCGATCATGCTTTTCAGTCTCGTGACCACCGGATGATATTCGAGCAAATGCCCTACCATCAGGATACGACCATCCTTTTCTGCCAACTCGGTAAGTTCGGCCGCTTCTCCGACATCCAGAACGAACGGCTTCTCAACGTAAACGTCTTTGCCTGCAAGCAGTGCCTGCTTCGCCAGCGTGTAGTGCGTCGGACCGGTCGTTGCAATTACGATGGCATTCAGATCCGGGTCTTTGAGGATTTCCTGAAAATCATCGGACATCGTCGTACCGGGATAGAGCCGTTTCATGCTCTTCAACTTCTCGGGATCAAGATCACAGATATACCGGAGGTTCGCCTCCGGCAATTGATAGTAGTTCCGGGCCAGGTTTTTCCCCCAGCCCCCGACACCAACTACGGCAACTTCAATCATAATTTAACTCGGCAATAAAATGTCTGTACATAGGTCGATGATGACTTACTTTGAAATTCGTCACGTAACGCTGAATTCTCGCACAGCGCAATCGCGATTTGTTTGACGCAGCCCTCATAAAAGCATATCGATCAGGCGTGCTCCAGAATTCGTCCCACTATTTGAGTGGCTGCATGGCCGTCGCCAAACGGCATTGCATGGTGCTGACCGCCAAACTCTACCGGTCCGGAGCCGGCACCCAGCCATTGCTCCACTGCCGCCAGGATTTTAGATGAATCCGCACCCGTCAAGATGTTCCCGCCCGCATCGACTGTTTCTGGCCATTCAGTCTCTTCCCGCAGGGTCACGCATGGCGTATTCAGAAAGAGCGCTTCTTTTTGCAAGCCGCCCGAATCGGTCAGGACGACCTGGGCATGATTCACCAGCTTCAGCATATCGATATAGCCAACCGGGGCAATCATCTTTAGTTGACTCACTGCCTGCCAGCTTGTATCGGACGCTTTGAGCATCGCGACGGTCCGCGGATGCACCGGAAAAACGACCGGTAGCGACTCAGTAGCAATCTGGTTGAACGTATTCAATACGCTGATCAAGCTACTCGAATCAGTATTCACCGGGCGGTGCAAGGTCGCGACCGCAAAACTCGTTCCCTGAACACCAAGGTCCGACAGGATCTCCGATCTCTCCTCAGCAATAGCGGAGTTAAATCGAACAGCATCGAGCATGACATCGCCGCTAAGAAACGATCGTGCTCCCAGGTTTTCAATGTTGAGGTTTTTAATCGCCGTTTCCGTCGGTGCCAAAAGTATGCTGGAGATGTGGTCTGCGACGATCCGGTTAATCTCCTCCGGCATGTTTCGATTGAAACTCCGAAGACCCGCCTCGATGTGTGCAATTGGAATATTCAGTTTCGCCGCTGCAAGCGCGCCTGCAACCGTCGAATTGGTGTCACCATAGACAACCACTACGTCTGGCTTATGCTCGTTCAATGCAAGCTCGATAGACTCCAGCATTCTTCCGGTTTGCGCACCGTGCCCTGCGGAGCCTATGTTCAGGTGAACCGCCGGCTTCGGAATCTCCAACTCGTCGAAAAACACGTCGGACATCCCGGAATCATAATGTTGGCCGGTGTGGATAATTATGTCCTCGATTTGGACATTGCCTGTCCTCGAGTGCTCGGCCATAGCGCGACTTACGGGAGCGAGTTTTACGAACTGAGGCCGCGCACCGACAATGCTGATGATTCGCATTTACTGATTGTAAAAGCTGGCAATCGTGTCAACCACATATTGCTGCTGTTCCCGTGACAATTCCGGGTATACGGGGACCGCAATCGTCTCATTCGCTGCAGATTCCGATTTGGGACAGTCACCCTCCTTGTACCCAAGATCGGCAAAACATTTTTGCAAATGCAACGGGACCGGGTAATAGATCTCCGAACCGATGTTCGCGCTGCCCAAATACTGGCGCAATTCGTCCCGTGACTGTACTCGCAAGACATATTGATTGTAGATGTGACGCTTGCCGGTCAATGTTTTGGGCGTGGAAACCTTAGAAGCGAGCCCCGCATCTGCGAATGCCTGATCATAAAATGCCGCATTAGACTGTCGCGTCGCTGTCCAGTCGTCAAGCGACTTTAGCTTGACCAGAAGTATGGCCGCCTGAATCGCGTCGAGACGAAAGTTTCCTCCCACGAGACTGTGATAATACTTTGGCTTTCCTCCATGAAGGCGCAATACACGCATACGCTCGGCCAGACTCTCATCGTTGGTGGTACACATACCACCATCTCCGAATGCGCCCAGATTCTTGCTTGGGAAAAATGAGAAGCAACCAATCGCGCCCTTCGATCCGGCACGCTGCCCACTCGAATATTCCGAGCCTATCGACTGTGCGGCATCTTCAACGATTGGCAATCCAAATTCATTGGCTATGTCCAGCAGTGCATCCATGTCTGCTGTCTGCCCATACAGGTGAACTGGCATAAGTGCCTTCACTACTGTGCCTGACGCTTTGTGGGTCACCACCCCGTTCGCAACGACACATTCTCGCGTTATCAAATCTCGGACAGCGCTCGGACAAATGTTATAGGTCTCCGAGTCGATGTCACAAAAAATTGGTCTCGCACCAAGCCGCGATACGGCACCGCCTGTCGCGAAAAAGGTGTATGGAGTCGTAATGACTGCATCGCCGCGACCGACCTCAAGCGCCATCAGAGCCACCAGCAAGGCATCAGTGCCCGAAGACACGCCAATCGCCTCACTACACTGCGTGTAGTCTGCGATTCTCTCCTCGAGTTCTTTTACTTTGGGGCCCATGACGAACCATTGGGCGTCACATACCTCGTCGATCGCCTCACGGACTTCCTGCTTTATCGTGGCGTACTGCGCCTTTAGATCAAGCAACGGAACCTCTATTTTCGTATTGTCTGACATTGTGCTTCCTTTCAACAACCTTCCGATATTTTTTCTGTTACGGTCTGCCCGGCCTTGGTGAACTGTGATCCACAACTGCAGAGTGCCGTCTCCGATTCGTCGAACTCGAGCATAAGGCCACAGCTGCAAACCCAGCCCCTGACCTTCGCGGGAGACCCATAGACGACGGCGTAGTCCGGGACATCCCGGGTAACGACCGCGCCAGCTCCAACAAACGCAAACTTTCCAAGTGTATTGCCACAGACGATTGTTGCGTTCGCACCGATGGTCGCTCCCTTCCTGACCAGCGTTTTCTTGTACTCATCCTTCCTTTCAACGTGGCTGCGCGGATTGATAACATTTGTAAAGACCATAGACGGGCCACAAAAAACATCGTCCTCCAGAACGACACCCGTATAGACAGAAACATTGTTTTGAATCTTGACATTATTACCAAGAATGCAGCCTGGCGAAATCACGACGTTTTGACCGATATTACAACCGCTTCCCAATTTACTCCCACTCATCACATGGCTGAAATGCCAAATCTTCGTGCCATCGCCAATATCGCAAGGCGCATCAACATAAGATGATTCGTGAACGAAAAAATTCGAGTTCTCTGACATTCCTTGCATCCTCGTCAACCGTTCTGTTGACCATCCCCCGAATCGGGCGCCGTGCTTGAGAAATCGCCATATACGCTCATGAAAGCGTCAACTGAGCGGATAACCTCATTGTTGTTTAGTGTGTTATTCACAAACTGTGCGGTGTTATGAATAAAGAAATCCGGGTGCCTCGTCGCAGATTTTGGAATGTACTGCGAAAAGTTGAGAACCTGCAGTGGCTGCACTTTAATCGATCGATGAATTCGAGCGCTGACAATATCGTCATCCGATAAGTCAGGAAACATTATCCGCAAACCTTTCAGGAACTCTTCTCGTAACTCATCCTCCGGGCGCTTTAACTCATCGTCCGTTGACAGCACATACTTTGGTAAATAACTAAGGTGTGTCCCAGCCGTTTCTTCAGCATCAAGAATATTGCTCATGCCAACCACACCAGTGAATGGAATACGGTCATCCGCAATATTCACGATATAGAATTCTGTTAACGGTTTTTTCGTGACCAGTGCCATACACAACACACCAAGATACTCCACATCCTGACCCGATTGGTCGAGTGCGATTAACGCGTCATCGGCAATTCTACCAAGAATATTCACCGGTCCCGTGAAAACCACTTTGTCGAATCGCTCGCTACGGCTTCCCGTATCGATGTCGATCCCGGATCCGGTCGCTGCAGCGGATATCTTCTGTACAGTCGCACCTAATCGAAGCTCTCCGCCGCCTGCCGAAATGACTTCCTCAAGCCGGTCGAATACAGTTTTGTACCCACCCCGAACATGCCCCATTTGTTCCTTGCTGGCGGAAGAATCGCGAGCAGAAAACATTCTCTTGATGTAGGTCCATATGAAAACTGCGGAAACGCGTTTGTAACTCTCGCCGAGTTTCGCAAGCAATAGCGGCTTCCACATCTTCTCGTACGTAGTTCGGCCCGAGTGCCTGATTAGAAATTTCTCGACGGTTATTTTTTCCAGTCGCCGCCAGTTGTTGATCCTCGAGCAATATAAAATCGTAACCGCGAGCCGAAACTTCGACCAAAGTGACAATGGCGGGAATTTTACAAATTCCCACGTGTTGCTCAGTGAGTACATGGACTGATTCACGAAGAAACCTGTCAAGGTGGTTTCCCAACGTAACTCCTCGCCAAGACCGATATCTCGCAGAAACGAAATCAGGTAGCGATCCGACGGCAGTATTACGTGATAGTAACGATCGAATGTGAATGGACCGTGGTTCTCGTAGGTAGCGAGCCCGCCCGGTTGCTCATCGCGTTCGAAGACGGTGATCGAATGACC
>CAYUOY010000225.1:0-5301 GCA_964446495.1 uncultured Woeseiaceae bacterium
TCGGCATCGGTGATGATGGCGCCGTGCTGCGGCCCGAGGTGGGCCGCGACCTCATTTCCGTGGTCGATACACAGGTGGAAGGGGTGCACTTCCCCCCCAGTCTCGGCGCGCGTGATATCGGCTATCGTGCCGTGGCCGTGAACCTGTCCGATATTGCGGCGATGGCGGGACGACCGCGCTGGATGACACTGGCGCTGACATTGCCGCGGGTCGATGAGCGCTGGCTGCAGGAGTTTTCATTGGGGCTCCGCGAGGCAGCCGATGAATTCAGTGTCTCCCTGGTCGGCGGCGATACGACTTGCGGTCAGCAGACAGTCATCAGCATCCAGATAACGGGAGATGTGTTGCCCGATACGCAGCTTACCCGCGCAGGCGCGCACAGCGGAGACCGGATCTACGTTTCCGGCACTCCCGGTGACGCAGCGGCAGGCCTCGAATTGCTACAGTCAAACACCGTCTCCTCCGCGACGGCCCGGGTACTGGTCGATCGCTTTCGTCGTCCGAGTGCAAGAGTGATCCTGGCACAGGCAATAGCACCACTTGCCAGCGCTGCGATCGATATTTCCGACGGCCTGTTTGGGGACACCCATAAATTGCTGCACGCCAGCGGTGTCGGCGGACAGATCGACATAGATAAGCTGCCGTTGTCCGCGGCCTTACTGGCCGAATTCGGTCCGGATCGCGCGCAACAACTGGCGCTGGGCGGCGGCGACGACTATGAACTGTGCTTCACACTGGCGGCGGACAACGAAGTAGCGCTGAACGAGGTAGCGTTAGCACAGGGCGTACCAGTGTCCTGCATAGGCACGGTCACGGATGGCAAAGACCTGGTATGCACAAGCGGCGGTGCTGTATTCGATTATTCGGACCCGGGCTATCAGCATTTTGGAGGATCGGAGGCGTGATGGGAATCGACAAGGAACTGGCCCGCAAGGTATTGCGCGATCCGGTCAACCTGCTGGCTTTTGGTCTCGGGACTGGCCTCTCGCCGGTCGCGCCAGGGACGGTGGGTACGGTACTCGGCGTGGTGCTGGCCTGGCTGCTGCAACCTTTCGGACTGGAGTTGCAACTGATCGTGGGGCTCGCGCTGGTCGTGAGTGGCGTTTGGATTTGCGGCGAAAGTGCGCGACGTGTGGGCGTTCATGACCATTCTGGCATCGTTTGGGACGAGATCGCCGCTATGTACCTGATTTTGCTCCTGGTACCGATTTCAGTGCCCGGCTGGGCGGCGGCATTTGCCCTGTTCAGACTGTTCGATATCTGGAAACCATGGCCGATTCGGGACTTGGATCACAGACTGCATGGAGGGCTGGGAATTATGCTGGATGACCTCGTTGCCGCCCTGTATGCCGCATTATTGCTCGGTTTTTGGGGTTGGCAAATGACCTAAAAAGAGTCTCAAAGCATGGTGCGCAGCGTCACCGAACTAAAGAAATTGCCCGACGTTCCGGAAAAGATCGGTAAATACGTCATTGTCAACAAGATCGGCAGGGGCAGTACGGGAATGGTGTACCTGTCACACGACCCCTATTACCGTCGCGATGTTGCCATCAAAGTCTACAATATCGAAGAAGACTCCGACCCCGATCGCGCCAAAGTTTCCCGCAAGATGTTCTTCAACGAGGCCCACATGGTCGGCATGCTGCAGCATCCGAACATCATGCCAATTTACGATGCCGGTGAGGAAGACGGAAAATATTACGTCGTAACCGAATACATCCAGGGCGCTCGCACCCTGGCCGCCTATTGCCGCCCTGACAATTTGCTGCGCCTGGACGATGTCGTCGAAATTATCTACAAATGTGCCAAGGCGCTGCATTATTCGCACGGACGCGGCGTCATACATCGAGACATCAAGCCCAGCAATATCATGCTGACCAACGACAATGATGTCCGGATCATTGATTTCGGCATCGCGATTGTGAGCGATTCGGAAGTATCGCGAATCGAGGGCATTGCCGGTTCGCCGAGCTACATGTCGCCCGAACAAGTGCAATCCGAGGATCTCACCTCGGCATCCGATATCTATTCGCTCGGCGCCGTTCTGTACGAATTGCTGACCGGTTTCCGACCATTCCGCGCCGACAATCTGTCAAAATTACTGCACCAGATTGTCTACGCAACGCCACCACCGATTCATACCTACCGGAATGACTTCCCGGAAGAGCTGGAGCAGATGGTCGCGATGACGATGCAAAAGGAGCCTACCAAGCGCTGCGCGAGTGGCGCGGTGATGGCAGCCGAACTGACCCGCGTATACCAGGATTTACGTACGACCTACGATAACCTGGATAACCAGGAGCACTTCGATCTGCTACGCACCCTCAAATTCTTCCACGACTTCTCCCACGGAGAAATCTGGGAAGTGCTGCGCGCCAGCGACTGGCATGAATACCAGGACGACGAGGGCATCGTGCGTGAAGGCGAGATCGACGACCGCTTCTATATTATCGTTTCCGGTCAGGCCAGCGTCGAGGCGAACGGCAACAGTCTGGGCGCACTGGAAGCAGGAGCCTGTTTCGGCGAAACCAGTTACGTTCGCGGCGCAAAGAGAACCGCATCCATTCGCGCGAATGGCGCAGTCACCATTCTGCGAGTCAGCTCAACCCTGATGGAGCAGGTAAGCTCATCGTGCCAGCTCCGCTTCAACAAAGTCTTCCTGCGGTCACTGATTACCCGTTTGCAGGGCGACAGTCCGGCGACCACCTAAGGCCTCAAAAAATCTGACCTGACAGTAACGGTCGGCCCTTGGCCCGACCCTACTCCTCGGCGGCAAATTCCTGCAGCGTTTCCTCGCCATCGCTATTGTGCAGCAGGATCTCCACCTTCTGCTCCGCATCCTTCAAAGCCGCCTGACACTCCCGCGTCAACTTGACGCCCGCCTCAAATTTCTGCAGCGCCTTGTCGAGCGGCAATTCGCCCCCCTCAAGCTCCTCAACCAGTGCCTCGAGTCCGGACAACGATTTCTCAAGATCAAGCTTTTTCTTTGCAGTCATGATTGTTTCAGATCCGCCAAATTCAAATTGCATAGTGCACCAGACCACCGCGATCGCTCAACCCTCATGACGACATTTAAGAAAACCTGCGGTGAGATTGGGTTTGGAGGCGATCTCCATCACGCGAGTCCGTCGCCAAAGAAACCCCCAACAACGCACCAGATGCCACGCCCCACTCACCGAACACCCGTTTGACAACCGCCCACCTCAAGCATAAAGTTCCCCATACTTTAGACTAAGTCTAATACGATCTGAAACTATCGAGAGGAAGCACCATGTCATTGAAAGGCAGCAAAACCGAACAAAACCTGAAAGACGCATTTGCCGGTGAATCACAGGCGAATCGTCGCTACCTGTATTTTGCGGCGAAAGCAGATGTCGAAGGTTACAACGACGTCGCTGCTGTATTTCGCTCCACCGCGGAAGGCGAAACCGGGCATGCGCACGGGCATCTGGAGTACCTCGAAGAGACGGGTGATCCGGCAACGGGATTGCCGATTGGCCCGACGAGTGCGAATTTGGCGGCCGCGATTGCGGGTGAAACCCATGAGTACACGGACATGTATCCGGGTATGGCCAAGTCTGCGCGCGAAGAAGATTTTGAAGAAATTGCCGATTGGTTTGAGACGCTGGCGAAGGCCGAGCGGTCACACGCGAATCGATTCCAGAAAGCACTGGATTCGCTGGACGACTGAGTCTCTTGGGTGCACTGCGCTGGATCATCTCCGGCGCAGTGTGCTGATTGACGAGTGATATGACGGACAGGAGAGAGGGCAGTCTGGATGCCCCGACCCGGCATCCACTGGACTGGAAGAGTGAGGAGTTTTACGACGAATCTTCACTGCTGCAGGAGCTGGAGCGGGTTTTTGACATCTGTCACGGGTGTCGACGCTGTTTCAACCTGTGCCATGCGTTTCCGACGCTATTCGATGCGGTTGACGAATCGGAAAGCATGGAAGTCGATACCGTCCCGAAAGAAGTCTACTGGGACGTAGTTGATCATTGTTATCTGTGCGACATGTGTTACATGTCGAAATGCCCCTATGTGCCGCCGCACGAATGGAATGTCGACTTTCCGCACCTGATGTTGCGAGCCAAGGCGAAGCGTTTCAAGGATCAGGGCGCGAGTCGCCGCGATCGTATCTTAAGTGCCACGGACAAGGTCGGAAAGCTGGCCGGTATTCCAGTGGTCGTGCAGGCGGTTAATGCGGGTAGTCGTAGCAAGACGGGCCGTAAGCTGATTGAAAAGACGCTGGGCGTGCATCGGGACGCGCCGATTCCCAGATATTATTCGAAGTCTGCGCGGAAACGGCTCCGCGATCATCGTGAGACGGTGGGTGCAAACGCGGTTCCTACGGACTCGACGCGTGGCAAGGTCGTACTTTATACGACCTGTTATGGCAATCGTAATATGCCCTCGTTGGCTGAAGATCTGGTGGCCGTGTACGAGCACAACAATATTCCGGTAGCGATTACCGAGAAGGAAGTGTGTTGCGGCATGCCGAAACTCGAGTTGGGTGACTTGCAGGCGGTCGAGAAGGCCCGGAACGTTAACATTCCCGTTCTGCTGTCGTGGGTGGAGAAGGGCTGGGACATCGTGACACCGATTCCGTCGTGCACGTTGATGTACAAGCAGGAATTGCCGTTGATGTATCCGGACGACCCCGATGTTGCCCGGGTTCGCGATGCGATGTTCGATCCGTTCGAGTACCTGATGCTGCGACATAAAGCGGGCAAACTGAACACGGCGTTCGAGAATGCGCTGGGCAAGATTGCCTACCAGGTACCGTGCCATCTGCGGGTGCAGAACATCGGGCTCAAGACCCGGGACCTGTTGGCGATGGTGCCGGATACCTCGGTGGAGGCTATTGAACGATGCTCGGGGCATGATGGCACTTACGCCGTGAAAAAAGAATTTCATGCGATTTCGAAAAAGATCGCGCGGCCTGTTGTCAATAAAGTCAAAAAGAGTGAGGCGGAACACTTCATCAGCGACTGTCCGATGGCGGCGGAGCAGATCGCGCAGGGTCTTGAGCAACAGGCGGCGGAACATCCCATGCAATTGCTGCGCAAAGCGTACGGAATCTGAGGCGGACTATGAAAAAACTGACACGCGATGATTTGTTCAGCCTGGAAGAATATGCGCAACAGCGTGACCGGGTTCGCAAGGAAGTGATGGAGCACAAGCGTGATCGACGGCTTGAGCTGGGCACAAACGCAACCCTGTACTTCGAAGACAGAGTGACGATGCAGTATCAAGTTCAGGAGATGCTGCGTATCGAACGAATTTTCGAGGCGGAGGGTA
>CAYUOY010000226.1:0-5264 GCA_964446495.1 uncultured Woeseiaceae bacterium
GCAGACTCTCTATCGTGATCAGCTCCTTGCCATCGAGCGTCGGCAGGAACTGGATGCAAGAATTTATTGCACGGACGTTGATCGCCTGACCCGTATCGTCAAGATCGGCGATCACGACTGTGCAAGCGCCGCAATCACCCTCGGCGCAACCTTCTTTGGTGCCGGTTCGACCCAGGTCTTCACGCAGAAACTGCAACACCGTGCGGCTCGGATCAACCGCACCAAGCTCGATCACCTTCCCATCCAGAATGAAGGAGATTGCATCGGATACCACCATGTCGGGTGTGTCTGATGTCATGTCGCTTGCCGGCCGCCGTTTTCAGCTGCCACGGTAGGTTGAATAACTCCATGGGGACACGAGCAAAGGCACGTGATAGTGCTCACCCTCCCTGACCGAGAAGCGAATGACGATATCATCAAGAAAGGGGGGGTCGGCCAACTCGAGGCCAGTCCCTGCAAAGTACTCGCCGACGGAAAATTCGAGCTCATATTTTCCAGCGCGAAACGACGCTTCGCTTAACAAGGGTTCCTCGGTACGGCCATCACTATTGGTTATGGTGCTGGCGATCAGGTCACGATCCCCTTGTAAGGCAAACAGCTTGATTCGGATGCCAGCACCCGGTCGCCCATGCGCCGTATCGAGCACGTGTGTTGTTAGTCGCCCCATCATCGTCCCTTTGGCCGTCTGCTTCCCGATTGTCCTGCCCAACTATGATATACCAGTCTGCCCGAATACATGAGGGCCCGCCTGTGATAGTTTGGCGGCCTGATATTTACGATCCGGGGGATGGCATGCAGAGTGATCAGATAACACGGCGAATTTTCATGGGCAATTCCGGTGCGCTAGCCGGCAGTTCGTTACTTCGAATCAGTGTGCCGACGGCAATGGCACTGGCAGAAACGGCCTGTACGGCGCGTGAGGAAGCCGCCTCATTCAAGACGCTGACGGCGGCGGAGGCCAGAGAGCTGGAAGCCATCAGCGCGCGCATTCTCCCAACGACCGATACACCCGGGGCTCGCGAAGCCGGGGTCGTGTATTTTTTCGATACAGTGCTCGGCGACCAAATGGCAGACCAACTCGGTGGCGTTCGTGCCCTGATGGGCCAGTTCCAGGCCGGCATAGCGGGTCGCTTCCCCGGCGCCAAGGCATTTTCAGATCTGGGCAATGCGGATCAGGATGCCTGGCTGGCCGATAACGACAAAACACCCTTCTTTTTCATGATACAGGCGCTGACCATGATGGGTTTTTTCGCCATGAGCCGCTATGGCGGCAACAAGGACGACATTGGCTGGAAACTGATTGGTTTTGAAGGTCGCGGGCCAAACCAGCCACCGTTTGGTTATTACGACGCGTTGTACATGCAGGGAGAGCAAAATGACAACTGAGAATCAGGTCGAATACGCGCTGGATGAAAACGTCGATTTTGTCATCGTGGGTTCAGGTTCTGCCGGCGGCATCATGGCCAAAGAGCTGTCCACAGCCGGCTTTAGTGTCGTGGTTCTCGAACAGGGGCCGTTCCGCGAGGCCAAGGATTTCAGCCACGACGAGTTCGACATCTTCATGATGAGCGAACTCGCCGGTGGCGCGGCGAGCGCCAAAAATCAGACGTTTCGCGATGATGCATCGAAAGTGGCTGAAGTTCCGTCGGGACCCGGCGCGCGCCCCGCGGCGTTTTACGCGCCGGGTGTAGGCGGCAGCAGTGTGCACTTCAGCGCGAATTTCTGGCGCCTGCGTGAGATTGATTTTAATGAGCGTAGTGTCCTCGGACCCATTAGCGGCACCAATTTTGCAGACTGGCCGATCAGTTACGATGAACTGGAACCCTATTACACCAAAGTCGATTGGGAAATCGGAGTCTGTGGCGAACCCGGCCCGAACGACTCGCCGCGCTCGAAGCCATTTCCGATGCCGCCGATGCCGGTTAAGTCCTCCGGCGTGCTTCTGGAAAAAGGGGCGAAAGCCATCGGCTTGCACACTCAGGCCGAGCCTCTCGCCATACTCTCAAAGCCACACAATGGACGCGCCGCTTGTATCAATTGCGGTTATTGCATGGGCTTTGGCTGCGAGGTCGGTGCAAAATCTTCGACGCTGGCGGCCATGATTCCGCAGGCCATGGCCAGCGGCAATTGTGAGATTCGCCCGGATTGCGCTGTCTATGAACTGGCGACCGGCAGCAACGGCAAGGTCAGTGAGGTTCGATACATTGACCCGACCGGAGAGCAGCGAGCGCAAAAGGCTCGTGCCGTAATTGTTGCTGCCAACGGCGCCGAGACACCGCGCCTGTTGCTGAATTCTGCCAACGCCACCCATCCGGACGGGCTCGCGAATTCCAGTGGTTATGTCGGGCGCAATCTCATGTACAACAGTCATGGCCTGGTCCATGCCACCTTTGAACATGCGCTGAATGACTACAAGGGCGTGCAATGCACGCGGGTCATGTTCGACTATTATGAAACCGATCCGGCGCGGGGTTTCTATGGTGGTGGTGGCCTCGACGCCAGGCCGTTCCTGCATGCAACACCCATCATGTATGCCCTGACCGGACAGCCACCAGGCACCAAACAATGGGGAGCTGAATTCAAAGACCAGCTGGCACACAACTTCAACCACCAGATGACGATGGCCGTCGGCGCGACCTCGCTGGCAATGGATCGCAACAACATCACCATCGACCCGACGCTAAAAGACGAATGGGGTCGACCGGCGCTGCGCGTTACCTATCGGGACCATGACGACGACCTGGCAACGGCGCGATTCTTGCGTGACGTTGCCCAGGAAATCGCCACTGCGGCGGGAGCTTTGCAACAGTGGACCCACGAAATTGTGCCGCAACGCGGTGGCCCGCATCTCCTCGGCACCTGCCGCATGGGCGATGACCCGCAGTCATCCGTGGTCGATCGTTATCACCGCAGTCATGATATTTCCAATCTGTTTATATGCGACGGTTCAAGTATGGTGACCTCGGGACGCGGGCAACCAACGATGACCATCATGGCGCTGGCGTTTCGCGCCGCCGAACATATTGGTGCAGCGGCGAGAGCCAACGAAATTTGAGGAGTCCATGAGACCCACGGAGAATTCTGGTTGCGTCTATTCTGTCGCGTCTTTTAGCAAACCATCCCGACGTCGGGCCAGGCTCTTGCGACGGCGCTTATCCAGCACATCGCCAAACTGTGCTTCCAGAACATCGTCATTCAACAACGCCAGTTTTTCCTGCCAACCCGAGCCGATGGCAAGCACCACATCCTTCAGGTATTTCGGCCGGGCCCCGCTGGTACCAAAAGATTCGTCGTGCCCGGTCAAGATCAATTGCCAGTAGTCCGGGCTATACAACATATTCTGCGGACGGCGCCCCGGGTTGTAAATCAACGCGTCAAACACATACATGGCACCCCATTGCTCCGGCAACGGACACCAGCCTGAATTGCCGCGCCGACCGGTATTGCGCTGGGTTTCATCCAGCATGGATTCTGGTTTGAATTGCAATGTTCCTCTTTTTCCGTCAATTTCACGCCTTACGGTGACGGGGACCATACCGAGATCGAGAAATCGGTCCAGACGGTAGGCTGCCAGTTCAGGTACAAAACTCCTGGATCCCGGCCCGCGCGCAAATATCGCACCAATGACAATGTCATCCAGGCTGATTTTGACCGCACTATGATTCTTGTCGATTTTTTGTGACGACAAAATAGTGCCCTTCTCCAGCACATTCCGCAGATCTTCAGCACTCACTCCCTTCTGGCGAATTCCCACCCGACGCGGATGCTTGTCAATCTGGGTGATATCCGGATCTTCCTGGTTAACGACCGTCATCGTGTCGCCCTCAACAACCAGTGCATTACCACTGCCGCCGTAGAAACCGCTTAGCATCCCCGTGTCGATTTCGATGACTCGACCGTTCAAACGCGACAAAATACGGCGTGTCTGCGTCGGCGTATGACCGATAACAACGCGCCTCGCTCCAATTTTCGCCAATGCCGCTTCTATTCGATCGATTTCGATCAGTGGCCCGCAGCCCACATTGCCGCGATACCAGAGCGGCGAGTCGGGATCATGAACAGCCGCATCGGACAATCCACTCACCACTTCTATGGCGGCAGCAAGGTCGGCTGCGCGCTCGACATCGATCGGCAGCGCGGCGAGCACTGTGGCGTGGTCGTAAAAATTCACCGCCGGAGCCAACAGGCCGGCATCGTAAAGCAAACCCGACTGTTCAACGTAGGTAACCAACTCGGACTTCATTTTCCCATTGACACCATCCAGACCGATCTCGGCAATGACCGGCGCAAGCCCACCGTGCACATAGGCTGTATCGTTAACAACCACGATCATGGGTTTGGACAGCAGCCACTTACCGTAAAGACCGTCAGCCCGAAACGCACGCCGGTGGGCGAAAAACCCGGGCGGGCGATTCTCGTCGAATTTCGCCCGCAGAGCCGCCTCGTCCGTCACCATCGCTTTTTGATCGTAGTAAATGCGGAACCAGCGATCCCGCTCGGCAGGCGATTCCTCGTCTGCAAACGCCGCGTATTCCTCGACTGAAACGTAGCGAAGATCCCCAACGAGGTTCATCACCTCATGATTTCCCAACAACAGATGTACGGCACCGCCGGCTGACTCAGCTTCGGGCTCCATACTCATAACCAGGTCCATGACGCGGCGTGAGTCCGGGCCACGATCAAGCAGGTCACCGGTAATGACGAGGTGCGTGCTACCCGCTGACCAGTGCAGTGTCTCATCCAATATGCCGGCATTTCCGAGTGTGCCGACCATCGCATCGTAGGCACCGTGGACATCGCTGATCGCTACCACACGATCGATACCAGAAAATTTCCATTGCTCTGCTTCGCTGTCGGCAAGCGCGCTGATGGAGACAAGTACGGCAATCAGCAACAGTCGGCTGCCAACCATCAACTGGCGCCACCAGCCAGCATCGTTTCCCACTCTATGTCGAGTCAATAGTTTTCGATTCATTCTTTATTTTCGCTGTTTGCACGTTAATGGCGTCTGAACTGGCCACCCATCAACATTCTTATACCAGCGACCATGCTACAATTCCAAGTTGATTGACAGCAATCGATGCGAATCCATGCTCGATATACGGCAAGCCGGAGATATTCGAAAAATGGCAGCCGGGCTAATTCTGCTGTTGTTCGGCGTGCCCGCGCTGGCCCGTCAGGACTCTGACTCCCCGCCTTTGTTTGAGCATCAAACCACGCTGCATGTTCGCATTGAGGGACCGCTCTCAACGTTACAGAAAGAG
>CAYUOY010000227.1:0-5261 GCA_964446495.1 uncultured Woeseiaceae bacterium
AGGACAGGTGCGCCAGATGCAGGTATTTTTTCGACTGCATTTCCGCCAGGCGGCTGCGGGTTCGCTCGAATTCGAACGCCAGTCGCGTACCATTGTAGAGTAACTCGACCGGTGCGGCAGAGGCCAGTATCAGTTTCACGTGACGGTCATAGAATTCGTCTACCAGCGCAATAAATCGCCGCGCAGGGTCATCGAGTTCGCTGCCGAGTATCGGGATATCTGAAATCATTACAGTTTGATACGACCGGGCAATTTCGATGTAGTCCTGCTGGCTGCGCGGACCGCCACAGATTTCCAGAAAATCGAACCAGGCAATGCCCTTGGCCGCATAGGCCGTCTGTATGGGTCGACCGAGAATGGTGATCGTTTTATCTTTCTCGATGTTGCCGGTCGCCATCTGCTCGAAACACTGCAACAGCCGCTCTCTGGTGACCTCGTCGGTGCCACGGAAATAAGTTCCTTGCAGTTGCAGCAGGCGCAGCCGGTAGTCGGTTCCGGTGTCCAGGTTCAACACGGTCGTGTGCTGTTCGAGCAATTCAATAGCCGGCAGGAAACGCTCTCGCTGCAGACCATCGCGATACAAACCATCCGGCGGCGAATTCGATGTTGCGACCAGCGTGACACCCTGTCGAAACAAACCCTCAAGGAGCCGGCCGAGAATCATCGCATCGCCGATGTCGCTGACGAAGAACTCATCGAAGCAAAGCACGCGGATTGTCCGGGCCATGGAAGCCGCCATATTTTCCAGCGGGTCTTCTTCACCCCGGGAAGCATTCAGATGGGCATGCACTTCACTCATCATGCGATGAAAGTGAATACGCTTTTTCTCCGGAATGGCCAGTGTTTCGTAGAACAGATCCATCAGAAACGTCTTGCCGCCACCGACGTCTCCCCACAAATAAAGCCCCCGGATACCGGATCGCGCCGCGCCGAAGCCGAGCCGCCGCAAGAGACCACGCCGGTTGCGACTGTCTTTCGACAACGCTCGCTGCAAGTCGGCGAGTTGGTCAACGACACGATGTTGCGCCGGGTCCTGAACAAGACCGTCTGTGGTCTCGTAGGCCATGCGTAATTTCGCTGCCGGATTCTTTCGCGAGAGCAATCGACAAATCCTGCTGATAATCAACCGCGAAGACTACCCTGTCGGCCGGGTGTTTTGTCAAGGCAATTGCGTGGCTAGGTGCTCGATGGCGTTTCGGGCTGGCAGTTTGTTGAAAATACCATGGATGGATTTTTCAACAGGCTGGTAGAATAGGTTCACTCTCGGGCTCATTAAACTAACTTATGAATCAGGAAATCGAACGCGAATCCATGGAATTCGATGTAGTGATCGTCGGTGCCGGTCCAGCGGGCCTCGCAACGGCGTGCAAACTCATGCAGCTGGCAGGATCGAGCGGCAACGAACTATCTGTCGTTGTTGTTGAGAAGGGAGCGGAAATCGGTGCGCACATTTTGTCAGGCAATGTATTTGAGCCACATGCGCTCGATGAACTGTTTCCCGAATGGAAGAACGAAGGGGCCCCCTTGCGCCTGCCGGTCGAGCGCGACCATGTTCACTACCTGACGAGTAAGCAACGTTCATTGCGAGTGCCTGGTTTTCTGATTCCACGCCCAATGCACAACAAGGGTAATTTCATCATCAGCCTCGGACGCCTGTGCCAATGGCTGGGCGAAAAGGCCGAAGCACTGGGCGTCAATCTGTTTCCGGGTTTCGCGGCAGCGGAGGTTTTGTACGATGAAAATGGTCGTGTCCGCGGCATTGCGACCAGCGATTTAGGTATTGGCAAAGACGGGCAGCGCAAGCCCGCTTTTGAGTCGGGCTATGAATTGCTGGGAAAATATACGATTCTGGCCGAGGGCTGTCGCGGTAACCTGGGCGGCGATGTCATGGAAAAATTTTCCTTGCGCGAAAATGCCGACCCGCAACACTACGGCCTGGGTCTTAAGGAAATTTGGGAGATCGACCCATCCCTGCACCAACCCGGGCTGGTGACACACACTATGGGCTGGCCCCTGGACAACCACACCGAGGGTGGTGGTTTCGTTTATCACGCTGAGAACAATCAATTGTTTCTGGGACTGATTGTCGGGCTCAGTTATAAGAACCCGTCGTTATCGCCGTTCTCCGAATTCCAGCGCTGGAAGCAACATCCAAAAATTGCCGCCCTGTTAAAGGGGGGTGAGCGTATTTCCTACGGCGCAAGAGCGGTGAACAAAGGTGGACTGCAATCACTGCCAAAGCTGGTGTTCCCGGGTGGCGCATTGATCGGCTGTGATGCGGGTTTTCTCAATGGCGTGAAAATAAAGGGTGCGCACACGGCGATCAAGAGCGGCATCATGGTGGCCGAGAGCATTCATGAAGCGCTAAACGGGACAGGCGAGGAATTATCCGAACTCGAGTCGTATGAGCAGAAATTCAAGGAGTCCTGGCTGTACGAGGAGTTGTATCGGGCACGTAACTTTGGTCCGGCCCTGCAAAAAATGGGCACATTTCTGGGCGCTGCCTTTACGTTCATCGACCAGAATATTTTCTTCGGCAAGCTGCCCTTTACCTGGCATAACAAAACCACGGATCACGAGTCGCTGGTAAAAGCCAGGGACGCAACGACGATCGAGTATCCCAAACCGGATGGCAAGATCAGTTTCGATCGAACGTCATCTGTGTTTCTTTCGAGTACCAACCATGAAGAAGATCAACCCGCCCACCTGACGCTAAAAGATGCGTCTGTGCCAATCAACTACAATCTGCCTGAGTATGATGAGCCGGCGCAACGTTATTGTCCGGCGGCGGTGTACGAAATCATCATTGAAAACGAGCAACCGCGATTGCAGATCAATGCCCAGAATTGCATCCATTGCAAGACCTGCGATATCAAGGATCCAACCCAGAACATTGTCTGGGTGGTGCCCGAGGGCGGTGGTGGCCCGAACTATTCGGGCATGTGAGGTCGCGAGCGCTATTTCGGTTGCATGCGAATCGCGCCGTCGAGGCGGATAGTTTCCCCGTTTATCATCGTGTTGCCATAGATGCACGCTACTAGTGAGGCGTATTCATCCGGGCGCCCGAGGCGCGGCGGGAACGGGACCTGCAAACCCAGTGATTCCTGAACCTCTGCGGACATACCTGCCACCATGGGGGTGCGGAAGATACCCGGCGCGATGGTATTGACCCGAACCCCGATGCGGGCAAATTCCCGCGCCAGCGGCAACATCATGCCGACGACGCCGCCCTTGGATGCGGCGTAGGCCGCCTGACCGATCTGACCTTCAAAGGCGGCGACTGACGCGGTGCTGACAATGACGCCGCGCTCACCTTCGCCGTCCGGTTCGTTGTTTTGCATGACGTTGGCGGCTTCTTTTGCGACCAGGAAGGAGCCGATCAAATTGACGGCTATGGTCTTGGCGAAAAAATCACCCGCCATCGGGCCCTCTCGACCGAGTGCTCTTGCGGCACCGATAATGCCGGCACAATTGACGGCGAGAGTAATGCCGCCCATGAACTCGGTGGCCCTGGCCATCGCGATCTTTACTTGTTCCTCCGAAGACACATCCGTTTCCACGAACAAGGCGCGTTCCCCGAGGTCGGCCGCGCTGGCCGCACCCTGTTCCGCATTCATGTCGAGCAAAGTGGCCTGGCCGCCTGCCTTCACCACCATGCGGGCTGTTTCCAGACCCAATCCTGAGGCACCACCGGTAATGACTGCTTTCGCTGCAGCAAGATCCATAATGTTCTCCGCTAAAGTGTGTTAATTCGAAGGGACTTCGATGGCGATCGCTACCGCTTCACCGCCACCAATGCACAGCGAAGCGATGCCACGCCCGCCGCCTTTTGCGCGCAGTGCATGTACTAACGTTACGATGATACGTGCACCTGATGCACCGATGGGATGTCCGAGAGCACAGGCGCCGCCGTTTACATTGACCTTGTCATGCGGCAGGCCGATATCGTGCATCGCCGCCATAGTGACACAGGCGAACGCTTCGTTGATTTCATACAGATCGACATCTTCCTTGTTCCAGTCGAGCTTCCTGAGCAACGCCTGGATGGCAAAGACCGGTGCTGTGGTAAACCACTCTGGTTCATGCGCAAAGCCTGAGTGACCTACGATCGTCGCAAGAGCGGTCAGGTCATTTTCAACGACCGTCGAATGACGCACGAGTACCAGGGATGCGGCACCGTCGGAAATCGAGGAAGACGTTGCCGCTGTGACGGTACCGTCTTTGGCAAATGCGGGCCGTAACTGCGGGATTTTTTCAACATCGACCCGCCGTGGCGTTTCATCCGCGGACACCTCGAACTCTTTGCGGCGAGTCTTGACGGTGACGGTCGCAATCTCCTGATCAAAATGCCCCGCGGCAATAGCGGCCTGTGCGCGTGACACTGACTCAATGGCAAAGTCGTCCTGCTCCTGCCGCGAAAAGCCGTATTTCCGGGCGGTAAGCTCGGCGAAATGCCCCATCATGTTGCCATCGAAAGGGCTTTGGAGGCCGTCATAGAACATGTGGTCAAGAACTTCCTGGTGGCCCATGCGGTACCCACTGCGAGCTTTTGGCATCAGGTAGGGGGCATTGCTCATCGACTCCATGCCTCCACAAACGATGCGATCGGCGCTGCCTGCCAAAACCAGATCGTTGCCCAGCATGATCGTCTTCATGCCTGATCCACAAACCTTGTTGATCGTCGTACAGGGAATCCCGACCGGAATGCCGGCCGCCAGCGACGCCTGCCGGGCCGGTGCCTGCCCGAGTCCCGCTGGCAATACGCAGCCGAGCAGCACTTCGTCGATATCGCCGGGATCGATGCCGCAATCGGAGATCGCGGCACGGGTCGCGGCGGCTGACAGATCCGTCGCACTTACGGTGCCAAGCTCTCCCTGAAAGGCGCCAAGCGGGGTTCTGCGTGCGGCAACAATATCGACAGTTTCGACTTTCATGGTCTTATCGGTTTCCTGATGGGGGCGGGCAGGGCCGCTACTTTGGCGCATCTGCTGACGGGCCGCAATAGTGACTGACCGCAGGTTCACGAATCAGTGGGCCGCAACAAATCCGGTTCATCGAGAATCTGCAGCATTCGTCGCCTGGCTTCTGCGGCCAGTGATTTGCTCGACCGATAAGCCGGGTCCGACGGACGGATCGGATGCAGGATATCGATGCTCAGAATGCCGTGCCGCGGAAGCCAGACCCTGGCCGGCAGAATCTTTCGCGCCCCGCGGATGACCACAGGTACTACGGCAACTTGGCCTTTAATCGCGGTGGCGAAA
>CAYUOY010000228.1:0-1465 GCA_964446495.1 uncultured Woeseiaceae bacterium
ACCTTCGCCCAACGCCTTGATGGTTGTGCTGAAGGAGTTGGAGATCAGACTGAACTCCTGGCTCGCCGCACCAAGCTGAGCACTGAGGCCAGCGATTTTTTCACTGTTTCCTTCACCGCCTCCAGAGCTAAGGCTGGAGATCTCATTGGCGAAACCACGCATCTCCTTCAACTTCGAGGTCATTTTGTCGCCAAGGGCTTTTGCAATGACCTCGAAGATGCTTAGGCCGCCCGACTCAGAGAATGAACTTGCCTGGACAGCGCCGGCTGCTTCTCCACCTTTCGGAGCCAAGGCGCCGTTCGCCACTTTGCCACCGTCACTGCCGGAACTCCCGGTCTGCCGTTTTTGGTCCTCGAGGAGTTGCCGCGTCAAGGAATTCAGCAGGCTGATCAAGGCATTTTGAATGCCGGAAGCACCGGCGACACCTTGCGTGCTCAGACCTGAGGTTTCCGTCGCGATCGTCTCTGCTTTTGCTGTGTCCCCGCCGGCGGCTGCAACACCAGAAACGATGTCGGCGACGACGGATGCCAGTTCCCTTATATTTGCCGAACTCACCTTGCTCGGGTCCGCAATCATTTCCGACACCAGTCTTAGAGCCTCAGAGCTCTTGGAAATGGTGGCCGCCGTGTTCGCGTTCTGATGATTTTCATTCTCGACGATATTTCCCGGACCGACGCCGTTGGGACTTTCGCCGCCGATGCCACTGATTGCCGATCCCGGCGGGTTAGCGTCTGCGACGGTATTTCCCTTGTTAACCAAGTAGGCCATCAAGCTGGCGATCTCATGCCCCTGATCACTGTTAGTGTTGGTAAAACCCTGGATGTCGCTCGCAATGTCTTTCAATAATGGCTGGAGGTGTGGCGGTGCATTGTCGACGACGAAATTCATTGTATCGTCCAGGTTCAGGTTGCTCGGTACGTTCTTACCGAATACCCCTGGGTTATTCGCAAGCGTCTCCAGAAACGGCACCAGGTTTTGATTGATAGTGTCGCGAATCTTGTTCAGGGCACTGCCGATGATGCCTCCCTTGTCACTTTCAACGGACGTCTGCGCCAGGCCATCGAGATCATTGAGTAAGGCTTGCAGGGCATCTCGATCCCCGGACTTTGTGTTGTCAAGCAGTCCGTTAAAAAAGTCCTTCAGTGTTTTCGCGTCAAAACCTTCCGGCAGAATTGAATCGGCATAGTTTTGCGCCGCATTTACATTCGCGTTGCTTGAAACGTTACTTGAATTGTTCATCATCTTATCTCCTGAATAGTGGGGTATTACTGTAATCTTTTATGTTGGCATTCTGAGTATTGGTGCGCCTACTATTTTCGTACGTTCAGTAGGCTTGGGCCGACCCCTTAGGGTTTACCCGTCATACGATTCATCGTTGCTACCGGCTCGTCCACATCTCGACTTTCAGCTGCACCGTTGACAACACTAAAGACATCACTGAGCGTCAGTTTGTCTGGTGTCGTTC
>CAYUOY010000228.1:1565-5182 GCA_964446495.1 uncultured Woeseiaceae bacterium
CTCGCAGCAGACGATGCTTCACCCTCTATTCCATTTGACGCCGATACACCAGCACCCGTCAGTTTTCCGTACGTGTAGTCAGCGAGCGCATCAATTCCCGAGTCCACCGCGTAACCGGCCGCCTCTTGCAACAACGGTGAGTCTATTTGATCGATGACCTCCTCCTTGACAACGCGTTTCGCTTCATCGACAACGATGTCTTTCACCACCGCACCGTTGACAACACTAAAGACATCACTGAGCGTCAGTTTGTCTGGTGTCGTTCCTGCTTCTCGTGCGACGCGTGCGATGACGGAGTCTCTGAAGCGGCCGTCATAACCGGTGAGTTCCACAAGGTCCAGTACGCTAAGCTTTCCAGCCTGGTCAAACGCCTTGTTGGCATAACGAGCAATATCCGCGCTGCCGATATCTCCCACACTTTCAAGCGCATTTTGGGCGTAGTCCTGAATAGCAGCAGCGACATCTTTCGCACTCATGCCATCGAAGTCGTTGAGGCCTTCTTTAACGGCTGAAGCCAGATCGGCTAAGGTGAAATCTCTGACATCCTCGCCGACGATTGCCTTCATCAGGCCACGCAGTTCTTTTGGTGCCAGCTCTGCAATGGCATCGCCAATCGAAACCTGACCTACCTGATCGAGCACTTTCTGTGCATAAGCACTCGCAGCAGACGATGCTTCACCCTCTATTCCATTTGACGCCGATACACCAGCACTGCTTTCGTTATTTCCAATCCGGCCATCATTTGCGGCCGGCCCGTCGGCTTGGGTCAATTTTCCGTACGTGTAATCGCCGAGCGCATCAATTCCCGAGTCCACCGCGTAACCGGCCACCATTTGCAGCAGTGGTGAGTCTATTTGATCGATAACCTCCTCCTTGACAACGCGTTTCGCTTCATTGACAGCAACGTCTTTCGCTATCGCACCAGCCGTTTGAGCGAACGATGATGTTGAAGAAGCGTCGATCTTTCCGCCTGCATAAGCAGCACCTATAGCGCCGGCGACACGTCCCAGGGTCTCGGACCCGGTGATCTTTCCGACGTACTCGCTTGCTTTCTGAACAAGCACGCTTTTCGCGACAGCGATGGCCGCCTGTTTCGCGGCCTCCCAGGCAATCATGGCGGCCGTGCCGACACCGGCTGTAACGACCGAGAATACGGCCAGGGCAGCCGTTACCACGTACTGTCCAACGGTCGAAGTTGTGAACCAATTGACGACGTCCTTGACGACGTCCTTGACGCCATCCCAGGCGTTGCCAACAACGTTCTTGACGCCATCCCAGGCGTTGCCAACGACTTTCTTGACGCCGTCCCAGGCGTTGCCAACGACTTTCTTGACGCCGTCCCAAGCGTCCGTGGCTGCATTGGCGACGCTTTTAACAGCTTTCTTGAGCCTTTTACGGGCCCTCCTAAAAAAACCAAATTCGACAGCGATTTCTTTACCGTCAACGGTTATTCTTCCGCTATCATTCTCCGCACGAATTGCAGCAATTTCCGTGGCGGAAAGTGCCGTGCCAGACAGCGTAAGTCGTAATAATTCACCCTCGTCACCGACGGCGTCACCTTTCCCAAAGAGGGTGTCGATATGATGACCTGCCTCCTCGGCATAGTAGTCCGCCATCTGCTGTGGATTGTTCGCCAGTTTTTCGTTGAACAATATCGTTCCCGACTGTGCATCGTAAGCAGCGTAATTGCCCTGCAAGGCAGCATCGGAAACGAATCGTGCCTTCGGTAGGAAACTGAAATCGCCACTCAAAGCTCGCTGGCGAAGATTCTCGACCGTCTTTTGATCGTAGCGCTCACCATAGATGTTTTTCATCATCTGGTGAAAATCTTGCTTGTTGTTCGCTCGCTCTCCGATTCGCTGCTTGAACGATTCCTCGGCCTTGTTGATAGTCGAATCGCGGCTGGCTTGTTTGCTCTGAGTTTTAGACCTTGTTTGTGCCTTAGTAGTCGACCGTCTAGAGCGAGGCGCTATGTGGCGACGAAACAAGGCAGTTTGTGACAGGGCGTTTTGGCTTGAGGCCGCAGGTGGGCCACTGCCATCGCTTGTCGGCGTACTATCGGTATTGGTGTTTTGGGCCGCAGAATCCGTATTTTCGGTATTGGTTGCGGCCTCTAACGGTGCCGGCGTTGGCCCGGATTCAATTCTCATATCACTACTCCGTTGGTTTCGCTTCAGTTCTTAACGGGTAGTGGCGAACGAAAATGATTGCGTTCAGAGGGTTGCGGTCCTACCGGTAGGGTCGCCCCCAGTAGGCATTCTTCAGTCGCCGTCAAGCTCTCTTTTCAGTCGCTCAGCCCACGCCAGTACTTCCGCGACGGCGTCAAACAAGTCCTCCGGAATGTAGTCATCCTCTTCGCAACGAAAATTGAGTGTGCGTGCAAGGTCAATATTACGAATCACCGGAACACCGGCATCCTCTGCGCCCTCACGAATGAGTCGAGCGATCTCCCCCTCGCCCTTTGCGCTGATCATGGGTACCAACGTCTCGCCCGACTTGTAGAACAGGGCAACGGCGATATGGGTCGGGTTAACAACGACTGCGTTCGCCTGTCGTGCTGCTTGTTGGACGCTTTGGGTTGCCCACTGCCGGTGCAGAGATTTGCGAGCACCGCGAGTATGCGGATCACCATCTTGCTCCTTGTTCTCGCGCTTGATGTCGTATTTGCTCATGCGTTGCTTGCGCTCAAAACTGTACTTCTGATACATCCAGTCTCCGATCGAAAACAGGCTGAAAAAAACCACGACCCAAACGAACAGCAACAACAACGACCGGTTGCTAGTCTCCGAATAGATCAATACATCTGCAGTAGGCAACAACAAAATCGCATCAAGAGAACTTAGTGCAATGAGTGTGACAATACTGACTAGAACGATTGTCTTAGCGATGGACTTGGCCACTTCGAACACGTTGTCCATCGAGAAAATACGCTTCAATCCCTGAGAGATTCCGACATTCGATGGCTTAGGTGCGATTCTTTTTGGCGCAAATACTGGCCCCGCCTGCAGAAATTCGACCAGACTTCCCACTGCCGCTACCAATGTCAGCGGCACGACAGTTAACCACAGCAGAACCTTGGCGGCAGAGACCCCTGCGCCAACCAGTGTTTCTGAACTGACATGGCGAATCTGTACCCAGGTCGCATCAAGCAGTTGAGCGATCTGCCCAGCGAACCATCCGGCGAGCCCAACAAGTACGACGATCCACGCGAACGTAACAGCAGTGTGTGTTAGGTCTTTGCTCTTGGCGACCTGGCCTTCGCGCCGCGCATCACGTAATTTTTTCTGCGTGGGCTTCTCGGTTTTTTCTCCTGTATTTTGTTGTTGTCCCATCGCATTTCGTCCTGATCACAGTGCCTGACGAATGGCCTCCAGCAAACCACCCTGGTTCGCGATCCAGTCGATCAAGAACTCCACCAGCATCGGTATCATCAAAATGATGACGAAAGTGCCCAGCCAAGCCTTGATCGACATCGACAACGAAAAGATATTCATCCTCTCTGCATAGCGGTTTACGAAACCTAGGCCGAACTCAACCAGGCTCAGGAGCACTAGAGCTGGCGCGGCCAGAAGCAAAACGAGCCGCATCAATTCGTCAAATCGTGAAACGAAAAATAG
>CAYUOY010000229.1:0-5127 GCA_964446495.1 uncultured Woeseiaceae bacterium
CGACTACGGACAGGCGGCTATTGATACCCGACTACGCCGAGCCGCCGTTTGAAAGTGCCGTCAATGCCGCCCTCAACAAGCTGGATCGACCTTAATGTAAACCAGTATCCCGGACCATCGAATGATTTCAATGAATTCTGATTCTCTCAACAAATGGCTAACACTCGGGGCCAATTTTGGCGTGATTGCCGGAATCGTATTCTTGGGTGAGGATATGAACGCCGTTGATAACAGACGCCTGAGTAGTGACATTGAAGTCCGTTTGACAGCCTCAGGCCCCCGGCCGGCCGATCGGCCGATTTTTAATTCAACAGACAATCGATGGGGAGCGAGCCCATGAATTCAAACAGACATTACCTCTTGATGTTAGCGGCGGTAACAACGGTCTTTGCAGCGTACAGTTCGAGCGCTCAAGAGACGATTTCAACGCCCGACATGCATAAAGCCGTATTGGTCACCGGGGCGAGTTCCGGCATTGGCCTGAAAACAACGGAGGTCTTGTCCGCTGCCGGTACGTTTGTCTATGCGGGGGCTCGAAAACAGGCCGACATCGACGCACTTAATGCGATAGAGAACGTTGAAGCCGTACGCCTCGACGTTACCAAACAGGGTGAGATCGATGCTGCCGTAGCACAAATCATTGCAGGAGGCAGAGGATTGCATGGCGTCGTCAACAATGCCGGGGTGGCCCTCTTCGGGCCGCTCGTGGAAGTTCCTGAATCGGATTTAAAACTGACCTTCGATGTAAATGTGATCGGACCCTACCGAATTACCAAAGCGTTCCTGCCGTTATTACTCGAGAGCCGGGGGCGCGTGATCAACATCAGCTCCGTATCCGGAGTGCAGGCGGCGATGCTTGGTGGTACCTACAGTATGTCGAAACACGCACTCGAAGCGTACAACGACATTCTTGCAATTGAGCTCCAGCCGTTTGGGGTTCGTGTCATTGCCGTCGAACCGGGAGCATTCAAGAGCCGTTTGCCCGCTAACGGGTTTGTGAGCATGGAGGCTCGCGGCCTTAAGGCGGAAAACTCACTCTATACAAAGATCCCCTGGGAGAAAATGAGCGCCGATATGCGCACCGGCAACGGTTTAAACAAAGACTGGCCAGAGCCTGACGATGTTGCCTATGCCGTACAGGATGCATTATTCAGCGATACGCCGAAGGAACACTACATGGTCGTATCGAGCAAGCGTGTTGCCGAGATCACAATAAGGAAAGCGATCGAGGAGTTGGTCCGGTATAACGAGGGACACAAATACAGTTACGATCGCGACGAACTCATTGTCATGCTTGACGAAGAGTTGCAGGGGACTCGTGACGACGCATCTTTACTTCGTTTCGGACCCCCACCTGAGAGCAACTGAGCGCCTGGCGAGTTTCTGCAAAAACGGGCGCGATTCAGCCAATAGAGACTGGTTTTCTGTTTCCATCGATTGGTCGTACAGTGCCGGATCAAACCCCATGACTCGAACCTCTCTGGCAGCGTCAGATCGCATTTGGTACAGAGTGGCCAAAGCAATATCATGAGTCTGTCGCTTTAGCCGTTCAGACGATCCCACCCAAAGTCCGGCCGGTTGGAAACCCGAAAAACCTCACTTGCCCGGCTGATAGGCATTAACTACCACGGCTTTCGTGGTGGCAGCTGACGTCCGCAGATGTACGATTTCCTTGTACTCGGGAGAGTTGGCGAATTGCTCAAGTTGCTTCGCTGAATCAAAGTGCAGCACTATCATTCTGTCAGGATTCCAGCCACCACTTGTACGCAGTAATCCAGAAGTAGGATTGTCGCTCAAAAACTTTGTGCCCGCACGAACAACGTAGGTTCCCCCGAAGTTCTCGATTATCGGGGCAACTTTTTGCCGATATTGATCATAGGTCTTCTCATCGTGCACTGTAATATCGTTGATAACATACACACCTGAATCCGGGCTGAAGGTCGTCGCTGCGTAGCTTGACAGCACGACCGCCATCAATGTCACATAAATCAATGATTTTCGAATTAGCACTTGGTTCCCCCCAAACATTTGTCTACACATTGACTTCAAATTGATTGTCGCATATACAACGATATAGCACATCCGCGTGTCCACACAGGGATCGGATTTGCCGTGTCAAAGGAGATTCACCTGAATTCTGATCGCGTCAATCGCTGGCTTACGCTGGGCGCCAACCTTGGCGTTCTCGTGGGGATCCTGTTGCTGGTTGTTGAACTGGACCAAAACCGCGACATGATGCGTTCGCAAATTCGCTACCAGGTTTTTCAAGATGAGGCGAATTACAATTTGTCGGTAGCGACGAATCGCGATTTGGTGGAATTGATCCATCGAGCTGGCCAGGGGGAACAGCTGGTTGGAGCAGACAGAACTCAGAACTTTATTCGATTGCTTGCGTATTTCCGCATCCAGGAGAATATCCATTATCAATATCGGCAAGGTCTATTTGATCAGAGCGAATACGAAAATATAAAACGGACCCGGCATGCGTTCGTCAGCATCAGTTCTGAAACTGCCGGCGTGTGGTGTCGATTGCGGCAGACTGTAACCGCGGAATTTCGAAAAGATGTGGACGAGGCGTTCGCCGAATTGGATTGCGAAGACCCCTGACTATTTGGCGGACGGGGTCACTCCATCCGTTGAGCTAATGGCGCTTGTTCCGGTATATATTGAATCACCTCTATTGTTTGATTCTTTGGAGCGCCTGGCGCCATCGGCTGCGAAAAATCATCATAGCACCGGGTCGACGGCCCAACATCAAGGCTCGAATTTCACCTCGTAATCGTGGCACTATGGTGCACCAATGTTCTTGAGGCACAGTGCGTGGCCAAGTCTCCCTATCGTCCTTTTACACCGAAGCCGGAACAGGTCGCGTTAATGCCGTCGATTTCCGGCAACACGATAAACGGCATGGCCGAATCGCAGCCGCGCCGTGCCACACCCGTTTACTGGCACGACCCCGAATCCCTCCACCACGGAGAACTTCAAAAATGGTTTTATACCCAGAACGCTGACGACACAGCGATCAACGCGGAACGCACCGCGCGTGCAAGGATCCTGGACATCGAGATGCCCCCGGTCAGCGGTGCACCGCTACAGCAATCCGCCGAGCGCTGGACCCAGGACTTGTCGGAATTTGTGAGAACGGTTGACTGCGAATTATTCGGCATCACCACACTCAACCGGGACTGGACCTATGAGAGTGCGGACCTCAATGAAAAATGGGTCATCATGGTCGGCGTCGCACACAACTACGAAAAAATAAAGCAAGCACCCGACGGAGTGGCGGGAGCGGAGGTCATCAAACAATACGGTCGCGGCGGCAAGGCCGTGAAAGACATTGCAACCTGGATTCGTGTTCGAGGGTGGGACGCGGAAATCCACGCCGGTCCCATGGCGGGGCCTCTGTTACTTATCCCGCACGCCATAGAGTGCGGTTTCGGAGAGTTGGGAAAACACGGTTCGATCATCAATGAGAAATACGGTTCTTCCTTTCGACTGGCCGCCGTGGTCACCGACATACCGTTAATGCCGACAGCAAAAGAGTTTTATCTTGTCGACGATTTTTGCGCCCGCTGCCAGGTGTGTGCCAACGCCTGTCCGCCAGAGGCGATATTGCCGGAGAAAGTCCCGGTCCGGGGTGAGTTGAAATGGTATGTCGACTTTGACAAATGCATTCCATTCTTCAACGAAAACTCCGGCTGCGCTATCTGCATTTCAGTCTGTCCATGGAGCATCCCCGGTCGCGGCCCCAAGATCGTACAACAGCTACGGCGCAGAGCATCTCGATCCCAGGCCAAAAGTGCCCTCAAGCAACTCGATGACGGTTAACATACCCTCTGATTGAACGATGGCTGGAGAACGATTTGCACGGCGGTGATCTGGTTTCACAAGTATTGCAGCAGCAAGGTGTACAACATCTGTTCACACTCTGCGGCGGGCATATCTCCCCCATACTTACTGGTGCGAAGGCGCTCGGTATACAGATCATCGACGTACGCGATGAAGCGACCGCGGTATTCGCGGCGGATGCGAGTGCCAGGCTGCGGGGTATACCGGGCGTCGCGGCGGTAACGGCAGGGCCCGGTCTCACCAATACGATTACAGCCGTCAAGAACGCGCAGCTGGCCCAATCACCCGTAGTTTTGCTGGGCGGTGCGGCGCCGACGGTTCTAAAAGGCAAAGGCGCATTGCAGGACATCGACCAGATGAAACTGCTGCGGCCGCACGTCAAGTTTGCAAAGGCGGTGCGACGGGTACGCGATCTCGTGCCTGTGCTTGAGCAGGCGTTTTCGGTGGCACAAAGCGACGTACCTGGCCCGGTATTCATCGAGTGCCCGATCGATCTTCTCTATGAAGAGTCCGTTATTCGCGGCTGGTACGGGCAGGCCACACCTCCCGGTCGCTCCTTATCGGCCCGCTTGCAGCGAACCTATTTAAGTTACCACCTGCAGCGACAATTTTCTCTGGCTGGCAGTCAAACGGCTGCCGTCCGGCGAGCGCCTGCGTTTCAAGCAGCCTCTGCTGCCACTTTGACCAAAGTCGCAGGAACCATTGAAACAGCACAACGGCCTGTCCTGGTCATCGGCAGCCAGGCGATGTTGCAAGCCGACGAGGCCACGGCCCTGGCAAGCGCAGTGACCGATCTCGGGATACCGGTTTATCTTTCGGGAATGGCGCGCGGCTTGCTCGGCCGGAATCACGATCTCCACTTACGGCACAAAAGGCGCCTGGCCCTGAAAGAAGCAGATTGCGTGCTATTGGCTGGCGTGCCCTGTGATTTTCGACTCGAGTACGGATCTCATATCCCGCGGCGGGCTACGTTCATTTCAGTCAATCGCAGCCGGCATGACATGACCATGAATCGCAGACCCTCGATTGGCGTTCTGACTGATGCCGGCGATTTCTTGCGCAAGCTAGGCGAAGTTTGTAAGACGGACTGCAGTGAGTGGTTGCAGGAATTACGGATCCGTGACGAGCAGCGAGAAGCGGAAATAACGGCAGAGTCAGAGAAGGAGTCGAAGCACATCAATCCCTTGCTACTCCTAAAAGAAATCGACGCTGTAATGGATGACGACAGCATTATTGTCGCCGACGGTGGTGACTTCGTTGCCACGGCCTCCTACACCG
>CAYUOY010000230.1:0-5047 GCA_964446495.1 uncultured Woeseiaceae bacterium
GAAGTTGGCAAGGTCTCGCACATCAATGATCTGGATTTTGTCCTCCGGCGTGCCAGGCCAGATCATCTCGCCGCCCGACAGTGTGCGCGCCGGCCAGTAGGTGTAGCGATCTGTTTTGTCACCAGGTCCACAAATATAGGTTGGCCGCAGAATCGTCAATCGGTCCTCACCAAACTCTTGCGCCGCGCGTTTCTCGCACAGCGCTTTCAGTGGCCCATAGGTCTCGTTGGTGACCTCCTCGACGGACTCATCTTCAATCCAGGCCAGCGGCGCATCTTCATCGATCGGATCCGCAAGACTCGCGTAAACAGAGATGGTTGAAACGTAAACATAGTGAGAAGCCACCTTTGCGAGCAGGCGGGCGGAATCGGCAACGTGTCGCGGTACGTAGCCGGAGTTGTCGATAACCACATCCCAGCGGTGACCCTTCAGTTCATCCAGTCCATTGTCGCGATCACCGGTCAACGTCACCAGGTCGGGAAACAACTTGTTGTTGGTGCGACCGCGATTGAAGAGAGTGACATCGTGTCCGCGACGCAATGCTTCGGACACCATGTGCGGCCCGATGAAACCGGTACCGCCAAGAATCAGAATGCGCAGCGGCTGGCTCGAAGAGTTTCGCTCGCTTTCCGCCGCCGATACCTGTGGCGCAATACCTGCCGCGATGGCGGCGCCACTCAATGCGCTCGCTTTAAGTATCTGGCGTCGTTTCATATCCATCGTTTATGCTCCCGGATTCTTTCTTTGTATCGCGAGCGCTTTGTTGAAGCTCATTTAGTGGCGCGATCTGATCTGCAGCAGGTATTTCAGACTCACGCTTCAGATCGCGCTCCTGCTGGAGTGTGATTTTTTAGCGGTATCTGTCCATCAGGTTGGCCAGTTTCTCAGCACCCGGATTCAGATCCTCATACGGAATCCGGGAAAGTGGCGTGCTCACACTGCCGGACAAATCGTGCATATCACCGATCTCCTCGTCGATATACAGCAGCCCGGTTATGATCTCTCCCGCATTGACGCTGTCTCTGAGGAAAGTAAACGCGGCGGCCCGGCTGGTCGGGTCATATTGTTTGTCCACCCGACGAAAAACAATCCGGCTGCCGTCATGCAGCTTGATTGGCATGGTATCGCCCGCCTCGTAGGCGGCCACGATTTCTTCGGATGGTGGTACAAAGTCGGTGTTGATGACGTGATGATAGTGCGCGCGCGTATGCGAATAACTCTTGGTCGAGCCTTCGTGATCGTTAAACGTGACACAAGGGCTAATGACATCAAGCAATGCGAACCCCTTGTGCATGATCGCACCCTTGATCAGCGGCACCAGCTGTTCTTTCGCACCCGAAAAACCGCGCGCAATGTAAGTTGCGCCGAGACCGATGGCTGTACTCACGGGATCGATTGGCATTTGTTTGTTCGCCGGACCCTTTTTTCCCACCGTGCCAACATCAGCCGTCGCCGAGTACTGGCCCTTGGTCAGCCCGTACACTCCATTGTTCTCGATGATGTAGCACATATCGAGATTGCGGCGAATTACGTGCGCAAATTGCCCCATGCCGATCGAAAGAGAGTCGCCGTCGCCGGACACTCCTATATAAGTGAGTGCATTGTTCGCGGCATTTGCCCCGGTCGTCACAGACGGCATCCGACCGTGTACCGAATTGAAGCCGTGCGACTGACTAACGAAGTAAGCGGGTGTTTTCGATGAACAGCCGATGCCGCTCATTTTGCCGAGAGTGTGTGGCTCGATGCCAAGCTCAAAGACGGCCTGAATGATCGCTGCCGTAACGGAATCGTGGCCGCAACCGGCGCAGAGTGTTGATACGACGCCCTCGTAGTCCCGCTCGGTCAGGCCCAGGTCATTCCGCGGCGCTTTGGGGTGAGAAACTTTTGGTTTGGCGATATAGCTCATGACATTTCCCTGGCCTCAGGCCGCTCGACCCTTGGCAATCTCCTCAAGAACGCGATTGATGACAAAACTCGCATTCAGTGGCAACCCGTCGTAGTGCAGCATCGGTGTAATTTTGGTTTGCGGGATTCCTGCATCAAGCATCAGCAGCGATCGGAGTTGTGCATCCCGATTCTGCTCCACCACGTAAATGTGGTCATGTTTGTCGATGAACTCTTTCACGGACTCACCGAACGGGAATGATTTGACCCGGCAATAATTCAGACCGATGTTCTTCTCTTTAAGTGCGGCCAGCGCTTCCTTCACCGCACCATCACAACTGCCGAGAGACACAATGGCCACTTTGTTGAAACTGGAATATTCGATCTCCGGTTCTGGCACCATATTTCGGGCCGTTTCCCACTTGACCAGCAAGCGATCGACTACCTCCTGGTATTCGCTGGAGTCTTCCGTATAACCGCCAAACTTATTGTGCCCGGAACCTCGCGTGAAGAACGAGCCTTTCGGATGTTCACCCGGCAAAGTGCGATACGGAATACCATCGCCATCAACATCGAGGTAGCGATAAAATTTCTCCATCGACTCGATTTGTTCGGCATTGAGAACCTTGCCACGATCCGGACGGTAACTCTCATCCCACTTGAGGTCAGGACACATCCAGTCATTCATGCCGATATCGATGTCCGACAAGACCATCACCGGTGTCTGCAGCCGGTCGGCCAGGTCGAATGCGGTCACAGCCATGTAAAAACACTCTTCCGGATTGGCCGGGAAAAGCAACACATGCCGAGTGTCGCCGTGAGACGCATAAGCGCAACTCATCAGATCGCACTGCTGTGTCCTCGTCGGCATTCCCGTTGACGGGCCAGTGCGCTGAATATCGAAAATCACCGCCGGTAGTTCAGCGTAGTAGGCAAAACCGATAAACTCGCTCATCAACGATATGCCGGGGCCGCTGGTCGGTGTAAAGGCTCTTGCTCCATTCCAGGTTGCACCCAGAACCATGCCAATAGCGGACAACTCGTCTTCCGCCTGGATGATGCAGAATTTTTTGCCGCCAGACTCTTCATCCATTCGATAGCGCTTGCAAAAAGCTTTGAAAGCATCCATCACGGAGGTCGATGGTGTAATGGGGTACCACGCGCCTACGGTTGCCCCCGCGTACACACAACCGAGACCGGCCGCCGTGTTGCCGTCGATGATGACGTGATCGCGAGTCTTGTCCATAGGCTCCAGGCTCAGCGCCAGGGGGCAGGAAAAGTTCTCCGTAGCGTAGTCATAGCCCAGCATGATGGCTTCGAGATTGGATGCGATTAGATGCTTCTTGGAGGCGAAGGTTTCCTCCAGCAATCCCTTGATGACGTCGAGATCAATGTCCAACAGTGCTGACAACGCGCCGACATAGGCAATGTTCTTCATGAGAATTCGGGCCCGAACACCGTCAAACCGTTCATTGCACATGCGCGACAAGGGGATACCGAGAACCGTAATGTCTTTACGATCAAGGGTCTTGCCCCTGGGCCAGGTCGAATCGTAAATCAACCACCCGCCCGAGGTGACTTCCGCCATGTCCTTCGCATAGGTCTGCGCGTTCATCGCCACCATGACATCAATACGATTGGCGCGGGCCTGGTGACCCTCACCCGTCACCCGCACCTCATACCAGGTGGGCAAACCCTGAATATTGGATGGAAAGAAATTCTTACCTACAACGGGGATGCCCATACGAAAAATGGACTTCATCAGCAGGCCGTTGGCGCTGGCCGACCCGGTGCCATTCACCGTGGCCACCTTGATGACTACATCGTTAAGCTTCGACACGTCTTTTTTTCCTGAATGTTTGATTTGTTTCCGTCATCGACTTGTCGCAACTCAAGTTCCGACCCATCGGCTAGCCGGCTTTTGCCGTAAGGGCGGCGGCGGCCGCCACTTCATCTTCAGCCTGTGGAATCAGAATGGTCGATAATTGCATATCCCACGCACCTGTCGGACATCGCTCAGCACAGAGGCTGCAATGCACACACAGATCTTCGTCTTTCACCATGACGCGGCCCGTTTGGGGTAATGCGTCGGAAACGTAAAGGTTTTGCTCCTTGTTTTCGGCCGGCGCGCTCAAACGTCCGCGCAGTTCTTCCTCATCGCCGTCTTCAGTCATCGTGAGGCAGTCGACCGGACAAATGTCGATACAGGCATCGCATTCGATGCAGAGCTTCGTGGTGAAAACGGTTTGAATATCGCAGTTCAGGCACCGCTCCACTTCGGCGACGGCCTGCTCGGCCGTGAAACCGAGCTCAACTTCGATATCGATTTTCTTGAAACGCTCTTTTAGATCCACATGCGGCATCAGGCGGCGCGACGCGGCATCGTAGTCGTTGGAAAAACTCCACTCGTGCAGCCCCATTTTCTGGCTGGCCAGGTTAACGCCACGAGGCAGACGCTCATGCAAATCTTCGCCGTTGCAGTACTTGTGAATCGAGATAGCTGCTTCGTGGCCATGTGCCACAGCCCAGATAATATTTTTCGGGCCGAAGGCCGAATCGCCGCCAAAGAAAACGCCGTCACGGGAACACATCATCGTGGTCTCGTCGACAACCGGGCACTCCCATTGGTCGAATTCGATGCCAATATCTCGCTCAATCCAGGGAAAGGCATTGTCCTGACCAATCGCGAGAATAACGTCGTCACAAGGAATCATTTTCTCACCGACGACCGTGCCACGATCAATGCGGCCGTTCTCATCGATGTTGTATTCCATCAGTTCGAACAACATGCCAACCAGTTTGCCATTCTCGATGACGAACTCTTTGGGCGAATGATTGACGATGATGTCAATATTCTCTTCTTCGGCGTCTTCCAGCTCCCAGACCGATGCCTTGAAAAACTCACGCGGCTTACGCGCCATTACTTTTACGTCTGTCGCGCCGAGTCGCAGCGACGATCGGCAACAATCCATTGCCGTGTTGCCAACTCCGATGATCAGGACCTTCTTGCCAATTTCCTTCACGTGCTCGAAAGCGACCGACTCAAGCCAGTCGATGCCAATGTAAATATTGTCCGAATCGCGTCTGCCGGGTAATTCCAGCTCTTTGCCACGAGGTGCGCCGGTGCCGACAAACACGGCATCGAAACCACCCTCGTCCAGCA
>CAYUOY010000231.1:0-5007 GCA_964446495.1 uncultured Woeseiaceae bacterium
CGCCGGGTTTCATCAAGATCACCCTCGTTGGTGATGACGTCATCGGCTATGGCCAGGCGATCAGCGCGGCTGGCCTGCGCATCAATGATTCGCTGCGCCTGTTCCGGAGACTCTGCATCACGAGCCAGCAGCCGAGCGAGCTGCACCTTTTCGTCGCAGTCGACGACGACAATTCGGTCCATGTTGGCCCTCATCGGCGAGTCGACGAGTAATGGCACGACGACAATCTGATACGGTCCTGTCGAACGGGTTGCCTGATTGCTGGCTTCCTGACGAATACGTGGGTGCAGAATGGATTCCAGAAGGTGCCGTTTCGCCGGGTCGGAAAAAATAATGGCGCGCATCGCTTTTCGATCCAGGGTGCCATTCGCGGCAAAGACATCGTCGCCGAATTTCTCACGAATTTCGTCCAGCGCAGGGCGGCCGGGTTTGACGACTTCTCGAGCAATAAGGTCGGTATCGATTACGGTAGCACCCAGCTCGGCGAACATGTCGGCCACGGTGGATTTGCCGGACGCAATGCCACCCGTCAAACCGATCGACAGTCTCGCCGTTGCCTTATCGGTCGACATCGACGTCAGCTCATGAACGCCAAATAACGTTCGACAATATCGGGGCCATATAGCATCGCAATCCAACCGGCTGCAGCGAGGTAGGGGCCGAACGGTATCGGCACATCCCGCTCGTGGCTCTTAAGGAGTATCAGCGAGATACCGACGGCGGCACCGACGACAGCGGACAGTAGAACGATCAGTGGCAGCATTTGCCATCCAAGCCAGGCGCCGAGAGCCGCGAGCAACTTGAAGTCGCCATATCCCATGCCTTCCTTGCCCGTGATGATGCGGAACAAGTGATAAATACTCCACAAGGTCAGGTAGCCGGCAATAGCACCTGCAATGGCCGTCTGTGGATCAACAAACAGCATGTCAGCACCGACTTGTCGATGAAACAGACTCAAAAGCAAGCCGCCCCACAGTAGCGGTAAAGAGAGGGAATCCGGAATCAACTGATGATCGATGTCAATCACGCTGATGGCGATCAAAGTCCAGGTGATCAGAATTGCTGCGGCAGCCTCCCAGCCAAAGCCGAATCGCCAGCCGACGATGGCGGTCATGATCGCGGTAACGAGTTCAATGATCGGGTAGCGTCTGGAAATAGCCGTTTTGCAGTGTGCGCATTTGCCGCGGAGTACCAGGTAGCTGAGTACCGGTATGTTTTGCAAAGCCGTTATCTGGGTGCCGCAGGAGGGGCAGCAGGACCGTGGCATAACCAGATCAAAACGGCCCTGGGGTAGCTCCCGGGCAGGCATCGACGCGAGCTCGTCGCACTGTTCTCGCCACTCCCGCTCCATCATTATGGGTAAGCGGTAGATGACAACATTGAGGAAACTGCCGATCAGCAGTGCCAGCAGAAACACGACCGCGATGAAGATCTGTGGAAACTCCGCGAAGAATAATTGCATAGTAAATTCAGGCCGTTGATACTAAAGCGGCGCCCATTGGCGCCGCTCGATTTTTCACATCCGCTTGCAGATAAGCCCGGTCAGATAACGGCACCCATCTTGAATATCGGCAAATACATGGCGACGACGAGTCCACCCACGAGAACGCCCAGAATCGACATGATCATCGGCTCCAGTAAGCTGCTGAGGTTGTCGACTGCATTGTCGACATCCTCTTCATAAAAATCCGCGACTTTCGCTGACATTGCATCCAGCGAACCGGATTCCTCGCCGACGGCGATCATCTGGATGACCATATTCGGAAAAAGACCTGTGTTTTCCATGGCTTGCTGCAAGCGTTGACCGGTTGCGACCTCGTCTTTCATTTCCAGCACGCCGAGCTCATAGACAATGTTGCCGGTGGCGCCTGCGACTGATTCGAGGGCTTCTACCAGCGGAACGCCTGCACTGAACATAGTGGACAGCGTACGGGCATAACGGGCGATGGCTGATTTTTCAAGAATAGGCCCGATAATAGGGGCCTTCAAAGCCGCTCGATCCAGAAAGTGCCGCATGGGACGCGATCGTTTATGGAAATACAGGAAGGTCGCTACGGCCCCGCTCGCTACTATCGCGAGCATCCAGCCCTTGTCCCGAATAAACTGGGACATGTCGATGACCACCCGCGTGAAGGCAGGCAGGTCCGCACCGAAGCCCTGGAACAGGTCCTCAAACGCCGGAATAACGAAGATCATGAGAATGATGGTGACGACGAAAGCGACGACCAGTACCGCCGCCGGGTAGGTGATGGCTTTCTTGATCTTTTTCTTAATGGCCTCGGTTTTTTCCTTGTAGGTCGCCACTTTGTCCAGCAGAGTTTCCAGTGCGCCGGCCTGTTCGCCCGATTCCACCAGATTGACAAACAGGTCGTCAAAATAGAGCGGGTGTTTTGCGAGCGCTTCAGCGAGGGCACTACCGCCCTCCACATCGTTTTTGATCGCGAAAAGCAGTTTTTGCATGGCCGGATTGTCATGGCCGGTTGCGACAATTTCAAACGACTGTACCAGCGGAATACCGGCACTCAGCATGGTGGACAACTGCCGGCTGAAAATAGCAATGTCGGCTGGCGTTACTTTGCCGCCGCTCTTGAACAGGCTTTTGCTCTGTTTCTTGATCCGGCTCGGGACCACGCCCTGGCGTCGAAGATCGGCGCGCACCGCCGCTTCATTGGCCGCCGTGCTCTTGCCCTTGACCTTTTTGCCGTTGCGGTCCGTTCCTACCCAATTGAAGGGCACGTTTTCAATCGTTGTTGCTTCAGCCATCGTATTTCTCGTCCATTACGCCGACGTTATGCCGACAACAGGCTACTCAATGGTAACCCGGTTGATTTCCTCAAGGCTGGTGATCCCTTCCTTGACCTTGTTCAGTCCGGCCTGGCGTAAATCCAGTACGCCTTCTTTTGCCGCCTGATCGGCAACCTGCAGGGCATTGCCGCCCTCCATGATGATGCGACCCATTTCCTCGGAAACTTCCATGACCTGAAATATGCCCAGACGCCCTTTATAACCCGCATTGCAGCTTTTGCAGCCAACCGGTGCGAAAATTGTGATGCCGTTCTCAATATCCTCGGCGTTAAAGCCCTCCTTCTCCAGGGCCTCACGCGGCACGTCTTTGACTTCCTTGCAGTTGTCGCAGAGTTTTCTGGCCAGTCGCTGCGCAATTATCAAGCTTACGGAGGTAGCAATAGCGTACGGTTTGACGCCCATGTCGACCAGTCGGGACAGGGTTTTCGGCGCGTCATTGGTGTGCAGTGTCGAGAGCACCAGATGGCCCGTTTGTGCTGCCTTGATCGCGATCTCGGCGGTTTCCAGATCACGTATTTCACCAACCATGATGACGTCCGGATCCTGCCGCAGGAAAGCGCGCAACGCAGAGGCAAAAGTCAGACCTACCTTCGGATTGACGTTGACCTGATTGATGCCCACCAGATTTATTTCCGCCGGGTCCTCGGCGGTTGATATATTTCGGTCTTCCGTATTCAGAATGTTGAGCCCGGTGTACAACGATACCGTCTTGCCGGAGCCTGTTGGGCCAGTCACGAGAATCATCCCGTAGGGCTTGGCGAGATGTTTCATGTACAGGTCTTTCTGCTTCTTATCGTAACCAAGGGCATCGATGCCAAGCTTGGCGCTGCTGGGGTCGAGAATACGCAGGACGATTTTTTCGCCAAACAGCGTCGGGCAGGTGTTCACACGAAAATCGATGGCGCGATTCTTGGATAGTCGCATCTTGATACGGCCATCCTGAGGTACCCTGCGTTCGGCGATATCCATGCGCGACATGACCTTAAGCCGCGCGCAGACCTTTTTGGACAGTACAACCGGAGGCTGAGCGACTTCCGACAAGACTCCGTCGAGGCGAGTGCGCACGCGAAAGATCTTTTCGTAAGGTTCGAAATGAATATCGGAGGCACCGCGCTTGATCGCATCGAGCAAAACTTTGTTGACGAAACGAACTACCGGGGCGTCTTCGATATCGTCACGGGTGACTTCATCGGCATCATCGTCTTCACTGGAGATGTCGAGGTTCTCGAGATCGAAATCGTCATCGTCCAGTCCCGACATGCTGGTGTCGACGGCTTCGAGTGCCTTGGTGATCCGCTCTTCGAGTTTGGCCTGTTCGACCACGACCGGATCAACTCGCAGACTGGTCTGAAACTTGACGTCGTCGATGGCCTGCAGGTTGGTTGGGTCGGAGATGGCAAGAAACAGCCTCTGGCCGCGTTTGACCAGCGGCAGTACACGGTGTTTGTTCAGCAGTTTCTGGTCGACCTCACGGAGACAGTCAAGATCAATGTCGATCGCGTCCAGGTCAAGCAATGGCACGCCAAACTCATGGGATGCTGCGACGGCAACTGCGCGCGAGTCGGCCATGTTATTGGAGACCAGATAGGAAACCAGCGGGGTCCGTGCTTTCCGCGCTGCCTCGGTGGCCTGCAGCACGTCCTCTTCGGAAACAATGCCGTCCTGTACCAGCCGTCGTGGCAGGCCAGACAAGGTCGATTGTGATGCAGTTACCGCCATGCGTCAGAGGGTCCTTCGGAGTTTAGGGTCACCATTGCCGATTGAACAGTCTCACTGATCTGGGTGTGCGGATCAACCGGGTTTTGTGCGATTGTTCACAGTTGCGACTATTAATTAAGTCAAACGCGGAACCAGGTGTTCCATTCGTCCATCCGGTCCAAATTCCGGCCACCTTAGCGGCAAGTGCTGGGCAGATAGCGCGAGTCCACGGTAGGAGCCAGATGGGCGTCACCTATCGGAGTCGAGCCGGCCGGCGCCGGTGCCGCGCCACACTGCCAGATTATTGCCCCGCCGGCCGCCATAGTCAGCGGTGTCAATGAAAAATGTCGGTTGAGGATGTCCTGATGGGCTCGCGGGCCACCCATCGTGACCTGGATACGGCCGTTAATAATGTCGACGGCGCTGACATAATTGCCCCGCGTGTCGGTAGCAAGCGGCGACATTCCAGCCGCAAGTCGGTTTGCGGGCGGAACGCCATCCAGG
>CAYUOY010000232.1:0-2437 GCA_964446495.1 uncultured Woeseiaceae bacterium
ATTCTGTTGAAAAACTGGTTACTGAAGCGGCCATTATAGACCCGATTTTATCGATGCGAGTTTCCTGATCCGGCGTAATCGGATTTTTATTTTCTAACTGCCGTCTGGTGTGTTTGATTGGGTTTTCTTGCTCATGTTGGTGCCGTTGCGTAGATTCCAGGCGGATCTGTGCCTCGGTATTTCGCCATGCGTCTCAAGTTTTGCGCCGTTGCGGTTAACAGGAACTCGTCTCTGGCGCCGCTCATGCCACGCAGTCGCAAGCGGTCCACCTTCAGGATGCGCTTCATATGCGCAAACAACATCTCGACCATTTTTCGTTGTCTTCGTGTTCGACGATAGTCCGGTGTTTGTCGCACCGCCCTGGCAACATCGCGCGCCGACTCGTAGATGCTGCGGGTAACCCGGCGTAATTCCACGTTAGGACAACACCGTTCCTTCAAAGGACAGGCAGCACAGTCCATTTTGCTTGCCTTGTATTTGATCTCGTTGCTCTTGGTCACGCCCGTGCGTGGCAGCTTGAAGTTGCGACGGAAGCGCTTCAGTTCCTTGCCGTTGGGGCACGTATAGTGATCGTTGTCTTCATCAAAGACAAAGTCGGTTCGCGAGAACGTGCCGTCAACACGCTTGCCTTTGTCCCAGACGGGCACATGCGGTTCGATGCGCTTGTCGTTGACCATCCAGTTCAGGAACTCGGCCGTACCGTAGGCCGTGTCACCAATGAGCTTCTTGGTCTCCAGGCCGAAACGATCTTTAACCCGCTCAATCATCACCTTCGTTGACCACACTTCCTGGCTGCGATGTGCAGGCGTAGCCTCCACGTCCACAATGATGCCGTTGTCAGTGTCGATGAGATAGTTAGTCGAGTAGGCATAGAATGCCGGACCACCGGGTGCCGCCGTCCAGCGCGCAGATGGATCGGACTGCGATATCTTCTTGGGTGGTGTGGGTGTCGGCGAGTCGTCAATCTGCAAGGCCTCCAGATACTCTGTAATCGCCGGACTACCGCCACCCCAATCATCGTCGTCCTCATGATGATGTTGCCGACTGGCGTCGGCCTTCACGACACTCGCGTCCACCGCGAAGCCTTCGCCGCCAACCAGACCCTCGTCAATGCAGCTCTTGAGTACTTGCTCGAACACAAAACGGAACGTTTCCGCTTCGCGGAATCGGCCATGCCGGTTCTTCGAGAAAGTCGAGTGATCCGGCACCGCATCCGAAATGCTTAGACGGCAGAACCAGCGATACGCCAGGTTCAACTTCACTTCCTCACACAAGCGGCGTTCCGAGCGAATACCCAGACAGTAGCCGATGATCAACATGCGGATCATCAGCTCCGGATCGATCGATGGGCGACCTGTGTGGCTGTAGAAAGGCGCTAGATGCTCGCGCAAATCGGAAAGATCGAGAAAGCGGTCAATGCTGCGGAGAAGATGATCCTCCGGCACAACCTCCTCAAGGTTAAACGAATAGAAAAACTCGTCCTGCCGCTTATCGTTGCTGCCCATCATCAGAAAAAACTCCGGCGATCAACACGCAATCATTATCTCACCAATGTATTATCAGCAGGAGTTTTTCAACAGAATAGGCCAGTAGTTATCGCTCGCAACGTCTGCTATGCGCCCAATACCAGCCCGCTCAAACGGCGACTTTTGGGCTACACTGACAGTCTGCAACCCAAAGGAGACTTTGGCGGTTTGTTCGAGTCTAGCGATGACGCACCATAGTCTCAGTCAAATAAGCGGGGGATGATGATGGATCAGTCTTTTATTTGGGACAAAATTGCAAAACGCTATTCGAAACAACCCATTGCTGATGAAGCGGCTTACCAGAAAAAACTGCAGGTCACACGCGAATACTTTCAGCCGGATATGGAGGTATTGGAGTTCGGCTGCGGCACAGGGTCGACCGCCATCACCCATGCGCCTTATGTGAAACATATTCAAGCAATTGACATCTCATCGAAAATGATTGAGATCGCCCAAGGCAAAGCTGACGCAAATAATGTCGAAAATGTTACCTTTCATCAATCGACCATCAGTGAATTCAGCGTGGCCGATCAAACCTTCGATGCCGTGTTGGGGCTCAGTATCTTGCACTTACTGGATAACAAGGAAGAGGTAATCGCCAACGTTCATAAAATGCTCAAACCGGACGGCATTTTCGTCACCAGTACGGTATGCTTTGGAGATACGATGAAGTTTTTTAAAGTTATCGCGCCGATCGGAAGACTATTTGGTTTGATTCTCAAGGTCTTTACCACAGAAGAATTGGAAGACAGTTTGACCGATGCCGGTTTTGCGATTGACTACCAATGGCAACCGGGCAAAGGCAAACCAGTGTTTATTGTGGCGAAGAAGGCTGAGTAGGAGCGATTAACTCCATTCTATGTGCCGTGCATCCTGAGCTTGTCGAAGGACGACACGGAACAAGTTCCGGC
>CAYUOY010000232.1:2537-4983 GCA_964446495.1 uncultured Woeseiaceae bacterium
CGGCAGGCATCTGATAATCCTTAACAATTCCTGACAGTCAAGCTATTGCATTTTAGGTATTCGTTTTTCTTGATAGCTGCCAGTCAGAACGCCAAGCTAGATCACGCCGTTGTTTGGCGTCGTTTTTCAGCTTTTTGTTATGAGTTTTTTGCATGGATTGACGAATACGTTCATTTTTCTGTTACGATTTTGCAATTAACTCATCGCATTTCGGTTTGTGGGCGCTCCATAGGCTTTCATGACAGAAGATTGCTGGTGGGTTGTTCCTTTCGAATTATCCACTCGGCCACGGCAAGGTTGATGGCCCAGCCAGCACCCAATGCTATATCCTTCGTAAACTCGCCGAAACTGATGGGAAGAAAAATAAAAGGTAAAATTGTCAGTACTTGAGTACCGCCGCCAAGGCCAAGGGCATAACCTCGTATCATCCAAGCACTGTGCTTTTGAAAATCACGTCGCCGAATGGCTGCAAAGCCGAGACAAATGAACAGCGCCCATGCCGTGCCCACGAGAATCCGCATACCGTAAATGAGCGGACCGTCAAATTCGATAGGAGGATAGAACTGGTTCAGCCAAAGACCAGAGAGCGCGGCAGTAAGTCCACATAGGATCAAAAGCCGACCGGCAGCTCTATGCCACCCTGGCTTGCGGTGTCGGAATCCCGGCGCGAACTGGAAGGCACCCAGGACGCAATAGATGCTAACACCAACAATGTGCAGAACAGCTGGCAGGGGTGCCTCGAAGTACCGTGCATTTTCTGCTGTTATCTCTACGCCGCCAGCTAGGCCGACCAGACGAACAGTGCCCTGAATGATTGGGATAATACTGAGAGTAATCAGCGCGGCAGGGACGAGCCATTCACGCTTTGTCGACTTGATCATGGAAACGGCCTTTTACTCAGTCATGGTAGAACGGCCAGTTACCTGAACCGTCCCCATACAGATCCGGACGTGCGGAATTACCGCATCCGGCTCTTCAGTTATATAATTCACTCGTGTAAAACACACGCCCTAATACCAATCAACGAGTACATTTCGCTTACGTTTCAAGATTGCATGCTACTCGAATGACTGGCTAAGGAGCCACACGGCGGGCAGCGCCATCGCGACATATGTGAACATCATTCCAATCGCTCTCGGCATTGGGCTTCCCGAGTACAGCATGCCCCCGGCATGAACGACTCTGCCGCTGATCAACGAGATTCCGGCGCTCCACACGAGAGTCACGGAAGCCCCAGCGCCCTCCATAAGCAACAGCACGATCAGTCCGAGCGGCGCGTACTCGGTGAAGTTGCCAAATGCCCGAATGCGACGCCGCAATGGTAGGTCGCCATTGTCTCCGAAGGCAACACCGGCCAGGTCGCCCATCTCTTTTCCGAGCATCGCTCGCCGCATGGAAATCTGCATGGTCAATGGCAACATTATTACGACAAGTACGATCGCAACTATGGAACTGATCGGAAATTCGGTCATTGATTATTCCTCATTTGTGGTCTTCCTTTTCATCGAGCCAGGTGCTCAGGCGTGCAAGCGACGCGGGCCAACCCTGACCGTGGCGCGTTTTCATTGGCTGGTCATAAAGTTGTGTATGGGTAATCACAAGTTCGCAACCGCTGTCGCGTGCGATAAAGTTGGCGGTCACCAGAGTATCGATCCCAGCATGAGGATCTGGTGCCTCCCAGCACCACGTAAAGGCCAGTTGCGTAGGAGGCTCGATGACTTTGTACGTTCCGGTGATGGCACCAGTCGTCCGATCGGGCATCGCGAAAATTATTCTATATTGCCCGCCGACGTTAAAGTCGAAAGCGGCGACTTTTGCACCAATGTCGGTCCGCGGTGCAAGCCATCGACTCAGCTGTGCCGGTTCACTGAACGCCTGAAATACTCGCTCTCTGCTATGAGCATATGCACGCCGGACAACAATGGACGAATCAGGACTATTGTCGTTCCGCATCTCGCGCCCTTAACTCAGAATCGTCATTCAAGACGTTGGCCAGTTGCTCGAGACTGCTCTTCCAGAGGGATAGATGCCGCTGCATCCAGTTGTCCGCCTCCTCGAGCGATACCGCACTTAATGAAAAACTATGCTGGCGGCCACTGACATAGCGTTTGATTAAGCCGGCGTTCTCCATGACACGCAGGTGTTTGGAGATGGTGGGTTGCGAAGTCTCGAACAACGTCAGCAAATCGCCCGCCGAACACTGTCCCCTGCGACTAAGTGTCTCCAGGATAAGCCTACGAGATGGGTCACCAAGTGCATGGAACGTTCGGTCCAGAGACGAGGAATAACGTATAGCCATATGGCTATATATACATCTAAGGAACTAAGCAGTCAAGTGATGATTTACTGTACTCGTGCGCCCTCGCTGTTTCCTCGACGCCGGCCGCTTCTGGCCTATTCTGTTGAAAAACTCTGTTTCACGGTGAGCGAGAATTTCTCGCGAAAT
>CAYUOY010000233.1:0-4910 GCA_964446495.1 uncultured Woeseiaceae bacterium
GTTTAACTGGATTCAGGTGAATTGATGGGTGTCCCGATTCTGCCGTCAGCTGAATTGATGGGTGTCCCGATTCTGCCGTCAGTTGCCGAGTGCGTGGGCTTGGATCAACCGAGACGATCAGCTGTTCACATTCAACCAGCGAAGCAATTCACTCCGAATTCCACCAGCCAAGGGGTTCTCCGCTTTCCGGATGATAGACGTTTCCGTATTGCCACTGCGCGCCGGAAGTCTTTTCAGCTGCGACGTTGAATAACTCTTCTACTACGCCGAACCCTACCGACACTGGCACAGTGCACGAGATGAGGCCGGTGGTCCGACCGTCAATCCGTCCACCGAGCGGACGTAATTCGCTCTCAAGCAATTTCTGTGCTCCAGCTGTGGCTGATTCACACTCTAACTGGTCAGGAGACAGATAAAACTGAATACATAGGTTGCCACCCCGCTTTTCTATCTCGAAGGTGCCGTCGCCGGCGTTAAGAATCCTCAAGACATCACCAGCCGCCACCTGGGTTGCGTATAGCGGAGACTTCAACAACTCCCAAAGTCCATCTACACGTTGAAGTGCTGGGACTGCCTCCGCGCCTGGCGGATTGGAATCCAAAATGGCTATCTGTACGTGATCGTGCTGCATATCAATCTGTTCTGCCATAAGGCGCACCACAGCTTCCACGTTCTGCGCATGTTCGACCAGGCTTCGGCGCGCTACCTGCACCTTGACTCAAATTGCATACCGCACCTTCGCACCGTAAATTGCCGTCCGAAAGGTCACCTCCTCTAAACCGTGCCTTAATGTGACCTGCGTGTATGTTTGCGGGATTCTTTGTGGACTGTCCACAGGTTGCACAAGTCCACGAACCATCAGCATTCCTGTCTCGATCGAGCATTCGCTGACGTGTCGCCGAGTCGACCGGTTTTCCAGCTGTAGGCCCGTCTACTTTGGCAAAGGTACCGTCCGTATTTCTCGGTGGTCCCCCGTTTGGGACGGATTTCCCCGAAATCTTATCCTTCAGCCTACCAAAGAACTTCTTGATGCCGGCTGCCGCCTTCTTTGCACCCGGAATCTTTGATATTGCTCTCGAAACCGCCTTGCAGGCTTTCCCAAGATCGCAAGCGAGTCCAGCGATATTCGCCGCAATTACCGATGTGTTCCCAGTTTCGATGGCTTCAAGAAGGTCCTCCGCTCCTTGAATGGAGTCAAGAATACCAAAATCTGCAACAGCGCGCCGCCAAGTTCCTTCTGGAAAATATTCATCGACCGCATTCGTCCATCCGCCGCGAGCAAGAAGCTTACGTGCGGTAGACGGTTTCAAGAATTTCCCGGGACAGTCCCAAATCGAGTCGCAACGCCTTTGCTCTCTGGTGTAGATAAAAGTGAAATTATCGTTTCCGAAAAACGGCATATATCCGCTCGGATCAGTAACCGATAACGGCCGATTCATGACGTAGCTGTATCGGTTGTAGGTTTGAGAGTCGAAGACATTCGGAATCAGGATATCAGCACTGATCATTCGACCAATGATCGGATCCTGCAGGCGACCGTTCATATGCACAAGGCGAACGACATCCAGATGCTCGTGCCCGGTATAGCCGCGTTTCGTTGAAAGAGAGGAACTGCCGTTAAACAGAAGGTCTGAATTATCGGCAGTCCAGTTTGCATTTCGTCGCTTGCCGAACGCGTCAAAACTCATTGAGTCAAGTACAGCACCAGAACCGTTTGTCGTCTTGACAATACTGCTCAGGTGATCTCTATGTGGATACACCGTGGTGACGGATCCTGAACTAGGCCGGCTGACAATCGCTGCCACCTTACCGTTCGCCAAAACACTGTGGCGGTGGGTGGTTACACCGCCTGCTATTTCTCTTTCATAACGACCACCAACATAGTAAGTTGTCGTCGTTGCACCACTTTCGACGGTGGTTTGTTTGAAGCGGCTGCGTCCGGGTCCATATTTGAATTCAGAATAGTCGCCCGTGCCGAAATTGATGCGATTCGGTTTGCTGTACGAATACCACGAGATCGAACTACCAGCACGATTGTTCAGACATACAACACCTATCACTAACCTCATCCCTCTCATCGGAGTATTTTGTATGACCGATAACGCCCTTATCGTTGGTGCTGGTCCCGGACTGAGCACATCTCTTGCCAGGCTTTTTACCGCTGTGGGAATGACGGTCTCTCTTGCCGCGCGTGATACTCACAAGCTCTCGGCACTGTGTAATGAGACTGGTGCTAAAGCTTTCGGCTGTGACGCATCCGATCCGGAAGGCGTCGAGCATTTGTTCCGCCAACTCGATGACAATGGGAGGTTGCCCGACCTCGTTGTCTACAATGCTGGAGCTTATACGCGCGGTCCTGTCACCGATCTTGATGTTGAGGTGGTACGCAATGTCCTGATGGTGAACGCCTTCGGCGCCATGTTGGTCGCGCGCCAAGCTGCAAGACACATGCTTAAAAAAGGCGGCGGTGCGCTCCTCTTTACTGGTGCCTCTGCGGGAGTAAAAGGCTATGCCCAATCTGCTCCATTTGCCATGGGAAAGTTCGCTTTACGTGGTCTGTGCCAAAGCCTCGCACGGGAACTCTCACCCCAAAATGTACATGTAGCCCACTTCGTCATAGATGGCTGCATATTTCAGCCAGAGCGCGGGGCTCCATTTGATGATCCTGACAATACACTGCATCCTGACGAAATCGCAAAAACTTATCTCACCATAGCGCAGCAAGATCGTAGTGCCTGGACCTGGGAAATTGAATTACGCCCCTCCGTAGAGGATTTTTAGATCACCAAATAGGGGATTGATAATGACGTCATCAAAGCGTTTACAAGACAATACTGATAGGGCTGTTCCCTTGTTGATGTTCTGAGGGTAACGACCTTCAGTGCGAGAAATCCCGGAATGAGAAACACCCATAGGTACATAGCTTCGGCAGTGTCGATGACGAACTCATGTTTGGGTCAAGTCGTGCTCGAGTAGTTTACGGCATCATAATAAGCGGCGATTTTGGTGGCTGGACCGAATGCAAATACTTCCACCAACTCCGGTCAATCGGCAGACTCGCCGATGATTCCGCACAAAGAAAAGCAACCGGAGAAAATTCCGTCAGGCTGGGAGAACACCCGAATGTCAGTATGGTCGACGATGCGAACGACTATCTGCAACCTATCGACGAACGGATAAACCACAACGTAAGCACAACAGACCCGCGGCGTGAGGGAGTGCGGAAACAACAGGTGTTTAGCAAAAAGGCAGCTCGACTACGGTCGCGTCGCGTACCTCGCCGCCCGTGTCTACGGTCAATTGCCTCTCTTGCTCGTCTATACCTGCGTCGATCAGTGCGATTGCGATATTTTTCTTCAGGCGCGGCGAGAATACCGTTTCTGACATCGTCCCCACAACATCGCCAGCCAGGTGCACCGGGCACGGGTGTGCGTTCTGGACTACCCGGTCACCGGACAACACCAGGCCAACTCGCTGCCGCTTTATTCCACCGCTGACTAATTTTTTCAGGGCATCCTTGCCGACGAACTCTACATCGCGGTCCAGGTTAACGTATTGCCCTAAACCGGCCTCAAAAGGATTGGTCCGTTCATCGACATCGGCCCCATAAGAAAGCAACCCGCTTTCGATTCGTTCAACGTCGTTGGGAGCGCCCGGGATAATCCCGTAGCTCGCGCCGGCGGCCTTGACCCGGTCCCAAAGTTCCGTCCCGCGCGTTCCATCTCGAAGAAATAACTCGAAACCACCTTGTTTTGACCATCCGGAACGAACCACCAGCAGCGGTATTCCGCCAAGGTCCGTTTCTCTAAACCAGAAATACTTCAGTTCACGTACCCAATCGCCAAACAGGTCGGCGATAACCTCCACGGCTTTTGGCCCCTGCACGGCAAGCGGTGATACATCCGGTTCGGAGACGTCGACATCCAGTTCGCGTTCGGCCGCGATACCTTTTGCCCACAGGCGGATATCGCTGTCGGCGATCGACAGCCAGTAACGGTCTTCGGCGAGTTTGAGTAACACCGGGTCGTTGATGAGCACTCCGTCGTGGCTACATAGAGGAACATATTTTCCCTGCCCGACTGCGGCCTTCGAAATATCACGGACCGTGAGATATTGAGCCAGGGCCCCTGCATCCGGTCCCACCAGTTCAACCTGGCGTTCGCCGGCGACGTCCCACATGACTACGCCGTTCATCAACTGGCGGTACTCACCTTCGGGGTCGCCAAAATTCGCCGGCATGAACATGTGATTGTAAATCGAGAACGCGGCAACTCCGTCGGCAACCGTCGCATCGAAGTAGGGAGATTTCCTTACATTGGGCCCAATGGCTATTTGAAATGACATCGTCGCTTTTTCCTTGATTTGGTTACTATGTTCGCTCACAAAATCCGATTTCGCAAAACTACTTGTGCACAAAGCGAAGAATTTGGGATGGTCTTCGATCGAGCAACATCTTAGAGAAAATCGGAGCCACAGGGGAGCCCCATGAGCGTTGGATTCATTTTTACAGGAATCGCCCTGCTGTCACTATCCGCAGCAGCGAGTGCTGATGAAGCACGACGGCCACTGGCGTCGGCAGACCTGTATTCGGTGCGGGCGGTCTCGGACGTTCGATTCTCGCCGAATGGCGATTTTGTGTCCTATACCGTCGCTACGGTCAACGAAGCGGCGGACAGTCAGGAATGGGGAGTGTGGACCCTGGACTGGAAATCCGCGAAGTCACGGAAAATTTCAGCAGAACATCCCAGCGCTTTTTTTGCGCGCTGGAGTAAAGACGGACAATACCTGGCGTTTCTCTCTACCGGCCCCAAGGGTGGCACCACCAGCCAACTTTGGTTGTCCCAACCGAAAACCGGTGAGCTGCGCCAGGTAACCGAAATTGCCACTGGCGTAACCGACTTCGACTGGGC
>CAYUOY010000234.1:0-4867 GCA_964446495.1 uncultured Woeseiaceae bacterium
AAGGCTTGCTGTCTATAATAGCTGACGTTTTCACCAAAGACAGAGGTGCTTGGTCTAAAACAACCAGTGCTTTTTCCAACGTCTGTCGCGGCTGCCCCCAAGGACCCGGTACATTGGTGCCCAATCCAATCAAAATCACACTGCGGTCCCCTTTGGTTTACATCTCTGCAACTCTTCTTTACATAATCTGATTTCTTAGTCCATTTTGAAAAGCACGCTTTAATGCCAAAACCGGTAAACCCGCACCACGATTGCAATCTATGTCCACGGCTACATGACTTCATCGCTGAACAACGCATAAAGTACCCGCAATGGCAAATTGCGGAGAATGACCATGCGATTCAATGCGGCCTTTGCACTTCCAGTAATACTGTCATTGTGTCTGTCTTTCGTTGGCCTGACGGCCACGCGTGCTGAACAGAACCCCGGACCTGTTTTCACGATTAGTTTCGATGCAGCGCTTGCCGAGAGCGAGCAGGATGGTCGTTTGCTGCTGCTACTGGCGACTCATAACGATAAGGAGCCACGATTCCTCGTTAACAACTCTGCCGATACACAGCTTGTTTTCGGTTTGAACGTGAAGGACTGGCACGGTGGGACTAACGTTGTGGTCGATAACACTGCCATTGGCTTCCCGTTGGCCGATCTGTCGAAATTGCCCGCCGGGATCTACTACGCACAGGCGGTCCTGAATCGTTACAGGGATTTTCATCTTGGCAATGGCAAGGTAGTGAGCCTGCCGCCCGACCGCGGCGAGGGACAGCACTGGAATCGCAAACCCGGTAACTTCTACTCTGAGCCTGTACGAATCGTGATCGATGGCGCGGGTGCTTTCGAGCTGGTTCTTGACCAGGTTATTCCCGATCTCGAGCCTCTCGAGGACACAGAGTTCATCAGGCACATTCGAATGCGCAGTGAAATGCTGTCGAAGTTCTGGGGCGAAGACGTCTATCTCGGCGCACATGTATTGCTGCCGAAAGGCTTCGATAAACACCCTGAAGCCCGTTATCCGTTAATGGTTTTTCACGGCCATTTTCCCGCTGATTTCGGCGGTTTTCGCACGGAACCACCGGACCCCGATCTCGAGCCTGACTACAGCAGCCGTTTTGACATCGACGGGTACAACATCATTCAGCAGCAGGAACAGTACGACTTTTATCAATCCTGGATCAGCGACGATTTTCCGCGCTTCATCGTCATAGAGATCCAGCATCCGACACCGTACTACGACGACTCCTATGCGGTGAATTCGGCCAGCCAGGGCCCTTATGGAGATGCGCTTACTTATGAACTGATTCCCTATATCGAAGAACAGTTTCGTGGTCTGGGTGAGGGCTGGGCACGATTCACCTACGGCGGTTCGACCGGCGGTTGGGAAGCAATGGCTGTGCAGGTATTCTATCCGGACGAGTATAATGGCGCGTTTATCGCTTGCCCGGATCCCATCGATTTTCGAGCCTATTTGACCGTCAATATCTATGACGACAGCAATGGCTACTGGTACGACAGCCAGTTCCAGAAACTGCCGCGACCGGGACACCGCGACTACCTGGGCAACATCGAGGCCAGCCAATACGACTACAACCGTCTGGAAGCCGTTCTCGGTGACCGGGGCCGGTCCGGGCAACAATATGATATCTGGGAGGCAACCTACTCACCCATGGGCGAGGATGGCTATCCCGTACGGCTATGGGATAAAGAGACCGGTGAGATCGACCACGTAGTGGCAGAATACTGGAAGGAGCACTACGACCTGCGGCACATCCTGCAGCGTGACTGGGCAACATTAGGTCCGAAACTCGAGGGAAAACTGCATATTTACGTTGGGGATATGGATAACTATTACCTTAATAATGCTGTGTATCTTACTGAAACCTTTCTGGAAAGTACGACCAACCCCTATTACGGCGGAGAGATCGACTATGGTGATCGCGCCGAGCACTGCTGGAACGGTGACCAGGAGAATGGCAATCACATCTCCCGGCTGCGTTACAACACCCTGTACCTGCCGAAGATTCTCAAGCGCATTGAGATGACGGCACCGGAGGGTGCCGACCTGAGCAGTTGGCGTTATTAATCGGGACAATCGCTATGAACTGGAACCGCAGCATCATACTTGCCGCCACCGCGGCACTCGCCGCTTGCAGCAACGACACCGCGACAACGGAGGCAGTAGTTATTCAATACCCACAAACCGAAACCATCGATCACAGCGATGATTATCACGGCACGACCGTAGCGGACCCCTATCGTTGGCTCGAAGACGATGTGCGTGAAAGCGATGCGGTGAAGCGGTGGGTCGATAGCGAAAACGAGATCACTTTCGACTATCTCGCGACAATCAAGGAACGCGAACCAATACGCAAACGCCTCGAAGCCTTGTGGGACTACGAACGATATGGACTGCCGGAAAAAAAGGGCGGCCGCTATTTCTACAGCTACAACGATGGTCTGCAAAATCAGAACGTAATTTATCGGCAGGAGTCGCTCCAGGACGAACCCGAACTTCTGATCGACCCCAACACCTGGTCGGATGACGGCACAATCGCATTGGCCAGTTACTATCCGGGGCCGAACGGTGATCTATTCGCCTACCTGGTGCAAGACGGTGGTTCGGACTGGCGTGTTGCCCGTGTCATGGATATTCATAGCGGCAAGGTACTCGATGACAAGCTTGAATGGCTAAAATTCACCGGCCTGTCCTGGGCAGCCGATGGTTCCGGCTTCTACTACAGCCGTTACCCCGCCACCGATGACGATGAGAAATTTCAGTCTCTGAACAAGAACCAGGCGGTGTACTTCCATTATATCGGCGCTGACCAGGAGGATGACGCGCTGATTTACACCCGCCCGGAAAATCCGGACTGGGGCTACGGTGCTAACGTCACCGATGACGGACGTTACCTGGTCATCACCGTGTGGAAAGGCACGGATAGTCGCTACCAGGTCGTCTACCAGGATCTGCAAGGCCCAGGCGCGGAACCGGTGATGCTGATCGAGGGCTTTGACTTCGATTACACTTTAGTCGGCAATGACGGCAGCGAACTCTACTTTCGCACCAACAAGGACGCACCGCGCGGACGCCTGATCGCCATTGATGTGGAAAACCCTGAACAGCCACGCGAGGTGATCGCCCAGGATGTGGATGTCCTGTCGAGCGCCAGCCTGGTTGGTGGGCGCGTGATTGGGGAGTACATGCAGGATGCCTGGTCATTGGTAAAAATATTCGATACCGATGGCAAACAAGTCGGCTCAGTTAACCTGCCCGGCATTGGCACCGCCTCGGGTTTCAGCGGCCGCAGAGATGATCCCGAAACCTTCTTTAGCTATGAGAGCTACGATACACCGCCCACCATCAATCGCCTGAATGTCGTGACCGGCGCAGTTGAGGTATTCAAGCAAACAGCAATGGACTTCAACAGCGACGACTACGTGGTTGAACAGGTTTTCTATCAGTCCAAAGACGGTACTCGTATACCGATGTTTATTTCGCATCGAAAGGATGTTGTGGCGGATGGCAATCGCCCGACGATGCTGTACGGCTACGGGGGTTTCAATATTTCGCTAACACCGAGCTTTTCAATCACGCGACTGGCGTGGATGGAAATGGGTGGCGTTTACGCCGTCGCAAATCTGCGCGGTGGTGGTGAATACGGCGAGGAATGGCACCAGGCCGGCACCCGTTTGAACAAACAAAACGTATTCGATGATTTTATCGCAGCCGCCGAATACCTGATCGAGGAGAATTACACCAACCCCGGCAAGCTGGCTATTTTCGGTGGCAGCAATGGCGGATTGTTGGTCGGCGCAGTAACCAATCAACGACCGGAACTGTTCGCTGCAGCGATTCCGGCCGTTGGCGTCATGGATATGCTGCGCTTCCATCAGTTCACGGCCGGTCGCTTCTGGGTGGATGATTATGGTTCGGCTGACGACCCGGAAGAATTCAAGGCATTGTATGCCTACTCTCCCTATCACAATATTAATCCAGAGGCGAAATATCCAGCGGTGCTGGTAACAACCGCTGACACCGATGATCGGGTCGTTCCCGGTCACAGTTTCAAATATGCGGCGGCGCTGCAGGCCGTAAACAAGGGCGATAATCCGGTATTGATTCGTATCGAAACCCGAGCGGGCCACGGCGCGGGAGTCCCAACTGATAAAGTTATCGAAGAATACGCGGATCGCTGGGCGTTTCTGGTAGAAAATCTTGATTTCGAATTACCGGAAGGCTACGGCGAGTGAATTGCGATTAACGATGCCATGCACCTCGTCGCGCGGTATCATTAATCAGGAAGTCATTGAGGAGCACAGATGTGTACGTAGCAATCGTCCAGATGGAAATACCGGAGCCAGATCACGACAAGATGGTGGAACTCAGCCTGAGTTCCACTCCAAAGTTCGTTGCTGCGAAGGCTAACGGCCTGCTCATGAAATACTACGTGTCCGGGACGCTCGGTTTGGGCGGCGTCTACATCTGGAAGACCAAAGCAGATGCTGAGGCGTGGTATACGCCGGACTGGTACGAGTTCATGAAAGAAAATTATGCCGCAGCGACAGTCACTTTTTACGACAGCTTTGTGCAGGTCGACAACATCGCCGATCAGGTTGTAGTCGATGGTATAGCGCAGTAGGCCATGCACTCCACGCAGTCGCACCCAGGGTCAAACCCCGAAAGCAGGCACCCGAACTGAAGCGCGACCGCTACCGTATTGAGGCTCGTCAGACCTCGCCAGCACCCGCCAGTCTCAGGTAAGCCTCCCGGACAACCTCGATCCCATACTCCCGCTCAAACCGCCGCACCACAAAGTGCCCCCGCGCCATATCCTGAAAATGCGATATGAACATCGTATTCACCAGCCCTCCC
>CAYUOY010000235.1:0-4759 GCA_964446495.1 uncultured Woeseiaceae bacterium
AAATTTCAACTTCGGTGCGCCAGAGAAAACGATGGCATGGCTGGCGCCGGCTTTCTCGAGCGCCCGGTCGTGGCGCGCTTTGAGTGTTTTTAGATGGTCCGGGTAAGCGCGACCAAGAGCGGCTTCATCGATAAAGTCTTGTGTCATCATTGCTGCATCATACCCTCAGGAGGGTAGATGCTGCGAGTGTCCACTGAGAGCCATTTCGAGTTTCAATCCCCGCCGAACCTAGGCATTATTTGATGTATTCCGGAGCAGTAGAAAGCATGTTGGAGCAGGTTTACATTGACGGAGTTTTCGCGCATGAATAACGAGGTGTCGCAGGCAGGTGGTTACGAGCGCAAGACGGGCGCGGCGTTCGCCACCCGTTCGGAGGTCATAGCAACTCAGGGCATGGCGGCAACCAGCCAGCCGCTGGCAACACAGATTGCGCTCGACATCCTGAAGGCCGGTGGCAATGCCATCGATGCTGCTATCGCGGCCAATGCGGCTCTGGGCCTGATGGAGCCGACCGGAAGCGGCGTTGGCGGTGATCTGTTTGCGATGGTGTGGGATGACGGCAACAAGGAACTCACCGGCCTCAACGCGTCGGGTCGGTCGCCACAGAATTTGTCGCTTGAGTACTTCCAGCAACAGCAGATAGCCGAAATACCGAAGCTGGGACCGCTGTCCGTCAGTGTGCCCGGCGCCGTTGATGGCTGGTTCGAGTTACATGAGCGCTACGGTCGTCTGCCGATGACCGATATCCTGGAACCGGCAATAACGTACGCAGAGAGCGGTTTTCCTGTCTCAGAGGTCATTGCAGCAGCCTGGGCTTCAAATGCGAAGAGTCGCCGGGATTTTCCGGGTTTTGAAGCGACCTTTCTGCCGAACGGGGACGCGCCACGCAAGGGACAGATATTTCGTAACCCGGCGTTGGCCAGGACCTATCGCGAGATTGCGGCAGGCGGACGGGACGCATTCTACAAAGGAGATATTGCGAAGAAGATCGATGCCTACATGGCCGAGAATGGCGGATTCCTGAGCTACGACGACATGGCGGCGCACTGCTCGGAATGGGTTGAGCCGGTTTCGAGTAACTATCGTGGCTACGACATCTACGAGCTGCCACCAAACACGCAAGGTATCGCCGCGCTGCAAATACTCAATATTCTGGAAGGGTTTGACCTGGCGGCTATGGGATTCGGCAGCGCCAAGTACGTACATGCTTTTGTTGAAACCAAGAAACTCGTGTATGCAGATCGGGCCAGGTATTACGCCGATATGGATTTCGCGCAGGTACCGGTGGAGGCACTGGTATCGAAGCAATACGCAGAAGAACGGCGCCGATTGATTGGCCCGAAAAAGGCCGCGCTTACCGCCATCGCAGGTGATGCGGCGATAGAAACGGGCGACACGATCTACCTGACGGTGGCCGACAAAGACGGCTGTATGGTCTCCCTGATTCAAAGCAATTTCGGTGGCATGGGTTCCGGTATGACGCCTGCCGATTTGGGCTTCGGACTACAGAATCGCGGTGCGCTGTTCAGCCTCAAGGAAGGTCACGCCAATGTGTTCGAGCCAGGAAAACGGCCTTTTCATACGATCATCCCGGCATTCGTCATGAAGGATGGTGAACCATGGATGAGTTTCGGTTTCATGGGCGGTTCAATACAGCCGCAAGGGCATGCACAGATTCTGATCAACATGATCGACTTCGGCATGAACCTGCAGGAAGCGGGCGACGCGGCGCGCATACGACATACGGGCTCGTCGCAACCCACTGACCAGGTGATGGAGGATGGTGGTCTCCTATATATGGAATCGGGCATTGGCGAAAAAGTTCGCGACCAGCTGCGCCAATTAGGCCACAATATCGCGAGCCAAAGTACCAGCTACGGCGGATACCAGGCCATCAAATGGGATAAGGATCAACGCGTCTATTACGGTGCGTCGGAAAGCAGAAAGGACGGCCAGGCCGCCGGATACTAACCATGACACAAGATATCTACCTGACGGGAATCACCACCACCGGCACGCCGCACATTGGCAACTATGTGGGTGCGATCAGACCGTGTATCGAAGCCAGTAAGGACAAGGCGAAGCAGAATTTCTATTTTCTGGCTGACTTTCATGCACTGGCGAAAGCGGAAGATCCGGAACGGATAGCGCGTTCATCGCTGGAGATATCCGCCGCATGGCTGGCGCTCGGTCTGGATACCGATAACGCGGTGTTCTACCGTCAGTCCGACATCCCGGAGATCCCACAACTCACCTGGATCCTGACCTGCATGACGGCGAAGGGCCTGATGAATCGCGCGCATTCCTACAAGGCACAGGTTCAGGCGAACGTTGAAAATAATAGCAAGGATCCAGACAAGGGCATCAACATGGCCCTGTACAGCTATCCCATTTTGATGGCGGCCGATATATTGATGTTCAAATCGACCAAGGTGCCTGTCGGACGCGATCAAAAGCAACATGTGGAAATGACCCGCGATATCGCGCAGCGATTCAATCATCATTACGGTGACATCCTTGTCATACCGGAAGCGGTAATCGGTGATGACACAGCGGTGTTGACTGGACTTGATGGCCGCAAAATGAGCAAGAGCTATGACAATACGATTCCCTTGTTTGTCGATGAGAAGCGACTGAGAAAGCTCATCATGAAGATCAAGACCAACAGTCTTGAGCCGGGAGAACCAAAGGACATAAATGGCTCGACGCTGTACGACATCTACAAAGCCTTCGCGCAGCCCGACGAAGTCCTGGAAATCGAGAAGCGTTATGCCGAGGGTATCGCCTGGGGCGAGATGAAGCAGGTGCTGTTCGAGTACGTCAACGAGCACATCAAGCCTGCGCGAGCGGAGTACCAGCGGTATATTGATGACCCCGCCGAAGTAGAACTTGCGCTTGTTAAAGGTGCGGTGAAGGCGCGGGAGGTTTCAGTTCCGTACCTGGATCAGATCCGGCATGCGGTGGGTATTCGTAAGCTCGGCTAGATTGCATCGAAAGGGCTTCTAACGGCATGGCCTCCTCGCTTGATGACATGGGTATAGATCATCGTCGTATTTACGTTCGTGTGGCCCAATAGCTCTTGCACGGTCCGAATGTCGTAACCAGCTTCCAGCAGGTGTGTCGCAAAAGAGTGGCGCAGAGTGTGACAGGTTGCCTGTTTGTCAATGCGAGCTTTCCGGACCGCGTTCTTGACGGCTCTTTGGACGCTCGACGGGTGAAGATGATGTCGGCGCTTCTCCCGGTGAAACTGAATATAGGCATAGCGCCGTGATGGAAAAATATACTGCCATTTCCATTCAACCGGTGCGTTCTTGTATTTTCGATCGATGGCGAACGGAATCGATACACCTGCCTTCTGAGCCGCCCTGTCTTGTTCGAAAATACTACGAACAAATTCAAATTGCCGTTTCACGTGTGGAATCAATTTTTCAGACAGCATGGTGCGCCGATCTTTACCGCCTTTCCCGGCGCGAACGGATACTTGCAAGTATTCGAAGTCGATATCCTTGACACGCAAGTTCAGACATTCGATCAATCGCAGGCCGCTACCGTACAACAAGCTGGCAATTAGCCAGTGCTCGCCACCTAGTGCGTCCAGTGTACGTGCGACCTCACTGCGTGTGAGCACCACCGGGATACGGATTGGGCGTTTCGCACGAACAATATCATCCATCCACGGCAACTCTATCAGGAGTACCTTCTTGTACAAGAAAAGTAGTGCACTTAGTGCCTGATTCTGGGTGGAGGCGGCGACATGACGTGAAACGGCAAGATGGCTCAAATACGCCTGGATTTCCGCCATACCCATGTTTTTCGGATGACGTTTCTGATGAAAAATAATGAAGCGTCGAATCCACTGACAGTAGGATTTTTCAGTTTCAAAGCTGTAATGGTGCAGACGCAATGTGCGTCGAACCTCATCCATGAGTTTCGTGGCCATGCAAGGTATCCAATTTCCAATTCTGCAAGGTATCAAAATGTCCCCAATAGACTAATCAAACACTTGCAACCGTTACCACTTGTTATTCTGTGCTTTGTGTGCAATTAATGACTGCGCTTTTGCTACATACTTATAGTTAGGCAGCTCGATACTTGTTGCGTGGTGCGCAACGCGCTATACTTATCCAGTGATTAAATCCTTTCGACATAAGGGAATTCGCCGATTCTACAATACTGGTAGTAAGTCCGGAATTCAGGCGATTCATGTTGGTAGGCTTCGATTGCAGCTGGCGGCCTTAGACACGGCACAGAGTATTGATGACATAGATGTGCCGGGCTATGGGCTTCACCCCCTCAAGGGAAAGATGAAGGGTCGTTGGTCGATTTGGGTTAGTGGAAACTGGCGGTTGACCTTTGAATTCGTAGAGGGAAATGTCCACGTTTTAGATTATGAGGATTATCACAAATGACCATGCATAATCCACCTCATCCAGGTGAGTTTATCCGGACAACCTATGTCGAGCCTTTCGATATCAGTATTCGCTCGCTCGCTGAGAGTCTTGGCGTTTCGCCGTCGACTTTGGCACGCATTGTTGGTATGCGCAGTGCCGTCAGTCCAGAGATGGCATTGCGGCTTTCCAAGGCAATTGGTCGTTCGCCGGAGAGTTGGCTGGCGATGCAGCACAACTTTGATCTTTGGCAAGCAAAGAAATCGGCAGATCTTTCCGATGTCCAGAAAGTCCAATTTGAAGCCGCGTAGCAGGAGCAGCCTAACAAATCGCTGAACTTGCCGCCGGGCAGTATCTGTCACAGTTCGTGC
>CAYUOY010000236.1:0-4757 GCA_964446495.1 uncultured Woeseiaceae bacterium
GTTCCCTAGCTAGTTATCAGCCATTCTCAGCAAGAAAAACTCGTTCATTTCAGCGTCTTTCACGCTCGGATTCATAGACTCTTTTGGCCCTGGCCAAAACGGCGATTGCATCCTGCAGCTCCTGGTGCTCCGCCGACAGCGTCCGCACCTCCTCCCACAGGAGCTCATTCATCTTTTTCAACCGCCTCCTATGTGGAGAGTATTCTCCAAAACTAGCTCCCATTGTATTCATGTTAACTATCAATTCCGCCGTCGCCTCAGCTTCAGCCCTTTTTACAAATTTGGGCACACAACGATGCTGTCTTCTTCGATCTCCAAGAAAAGACACGTAGTCGCAATTGACATCGAACAGGTCATCGCTGTTAAGTTCGTTGAACGCGGCGAAGAAACTCGCTTCCGCCCTGTAGATTTCATGGCGCAAACGAATAAGCGACTTCTCGCCATAAACTGTGATTTCTTCAACCGTTTCGGAGGATGCCGGCTCACTTTCTGCTGCTGACGTCGTCTGGCACATACCGACCGGCACAAGCGCGAGTATCAACAGGAATCCACTGGCCATGCGGGTCATCGAAGATGTGATATTTATTCCCATCATTGTTGGCACCAATTCGAGAGTTTAGGCCAAGTGCCGCCTATCATTGCGCGAAAGAATCACAACAGTCGCGGAACTGGCTCGCTATCGTCGATACCGCAGAATAGCAGAATAAACGGGAATAAACGGAATAAACGGGAACACCCACTAGCGAGTCGTCTTCAGGTCAACTGCAGTCGAATTCAACCGCCGGCATAGTAGTAAACGAACGTCTGCTATTGAGTGAATACTGTGACCAACGCCGAGCCGTTCAGCAGTATTCATTTCAAACAGTCGCTGGCCACGAATCCATCTGACACCATATGTTCGGTCAAGTCTGGATGCTCTCGATTAGTCCGCCCGCTCCAGTTCCTCACTGGCTTCAAGCCAGTTCCACTCCAGCGTTTCCAGTTCGGACTTCCGATCAGCCTGTTCTTTGACCAGCTGTGTGAGCTCCGCTTTACGATCCGGATCCATGTAAATATTTTCATCCGCAAGCTGGTGATCCATCGATTCCAGACCGTCCCGGATCGCTGTCATTTGATTTTCGATCGAGCGAATTTTATCCAGAAGTGGTTTCAGGCGTTGCCGCCGTTGCGCCTCCTGTTGACGGAGTTGTTTCCTGTTAACGGGTCTGGTCGCAATTTCCTGGTCGTATTCTGATTCATCCTGCTCATTTTCCGACGACTGATGTTGCTTCAGCCAGGCCGGATACTCATCCAGACTTTGCTGAAAACGATCGACAATGCCGTCATGAACGATCAGCAAATCATCGCAAACGCTGCGTAGCAAATGCCGGTCATGTGAGATAACGATCAGCGCACCGCTGTATTCGATCAGAGCGACACACAGCGCTTGCCGCATTTCGAGATCCAGATGATTGGTCGGTTCATCGAGTAGCAGCAGGTTGGGTTGCTGGCGGATCATCAGAGCCAGCGCCAGGCGCGCCTTTTCGCCGCCCGACAAAGGTTCTACGGGTTCAAATATGCCCTCGCCACCGAAACCAAAGCGTCCAAGGTAATTTCGCAGGTCCTGCTCGCGATCATCGGGCGCGCAGGAACGCAGATGATCAATCGGACTCTGCTCAGGTAGCAATGAGTCCAGCTGGTGTTGAGCGAAATAACCAATCTTCGTGTCTTTGTGCAGTATGCGTTCACCATTTAGTATCGTACTGCCGCTGGCCAGCGCTTTTACCAGTGTCGACTTGCCGGCCCCGTTGACGCCTAAAAGCCCAACCCGATCGCCTGCTGACAAGCTCAAGTTGATGTCACTGAGGATTGGCTCACCGTGGCTGTAGCCAACATTGACATCCATCAGGCCCAGGAGATGCTGTGGTTGTCTTTTGGGTTCCGCGAAATGAAATCGAAACGGAGAGTCGACGTGTGCCGGCGCGATTTTTTTCATTCGTTCCAGCATCTTCAACCGACTTTGTGCCTGACGGGCCTTTGAGGCTTTGTAGCGGAAACGATCCACGTAGGACTGAATGTGTTTGATATCTTTCTGCTGGCGGGAAAACATGGCCTGTTGCTGCGCCAGTTGCTCAGCTCGCTGCATCTCGAACTGACTGTAATTGCCGCTGAAGACGCGAATTGCCTGGTGTTCAATGTGTGCAATACGGGTGCAAACCTGGTCCAGAAAATCGCGGTCATGGGAAATGACCAGCAGGATTCCAGGATAGCGACGCAGCCATCGCTCGAGCCACAGGATGGCCGGTAAATCGAGGTGGTTGGTTGGCTCATCGAGCAGCAGAATGTCGGACCGACACATCAATGCTCGGGCGAGGTTCAGCCGCATGCGCCAACCTCCTGAGAACTCTCGAACCGGTTTGCGGTGCGTGTCAGTGGCAAAGCCAAGACCGTGCAGCAATCGCGCGGCACGTGCTTCGGCAGTGAAACCATCGATAGCCTCCATTCGCTCATAGAGCAGATGCAGGTCCTTGCCGTCGTCACCGGCGATCGCTTCGACAGCGGCAATCTGCGCCTCGGTTTTTCGCAGTTCACTATCGCCATCCATCACGTGATCGAGCGCGGCGCCAGAATGGTTGGGACTCTCCTGGGCGACGTGGGCAATCTCATCGCCCGGATCAATGCCAAGCTGACCGTCGTCCGGTTCCAGTTCGCCAAGCAACATTGAAAATAATGAAGATTTGCCACTGCCATTGGCCCCGATCAGGCCCATCCTGTGACCGGCGTGGACTTGAAAGCTGACGTTTTCCATGAGCAATTTTCGCCCACGGCGCAGACTGATCTGATTCAGGTTCAACATGACATTTGAAAAGAGGCTTGTACGATCGGAGTGCGATTATAGCCATACAGCACAAAATGCGCGGCTCGTTGATTCCAAGACAGGTATAATCGCCAGCCAGAAGAATGAGACCAGCGGCTCGGATGACGCTTATCCAACAAAAAATGACAAGCTGGTTTTGGAGCATACTTTCTTGAGAAAATACCTGTCCAGCTCAGCGTACGCCATTTTACCATGGCTAACGCTGCTGCTGCATTCGCAAAGTGCGGTCGCGGCGACCGTTTCCGTGTCGGTTGAACGTCTTGGCGACGTACGGATCGCGCGCGAGCTTCGTGCCCCGGCGACGGTGCTCTCGGCGAACAGGGCCATTATCACCTCAGAAGTCACCGCCTTGATTGACCGCGTTCTGGTCGATGTGGGGGCTTCGGTCGAGAAGGGAGCGATGCTGGTACGTCTGGACAACGACAACGCCCGCTTGTCCCTGGCGCAAGCGCGCGCAACGCTCGCATCACTGGATGCACAGATTGTTCAGGCGAATCATCGATTGGCCAGGGCGGAAGAATTGCTGACTCGCGACTTCGTTTCGGATGACGAATTGATAAGCCGGCAAACCGATGTTGCGGTACTGGAAGCCAACCGGCAAGGTCAACTGGTCGCTATTCAGATTGCCGAACTGGCGCTTGAGCGTACCCGGATTCGCGCGCCATTCGATGCGACGGTGGTGCAGCGGAATGCCCAGGTTGGAAATTTTGCTCAACCTGGCTCGCGCCTGATGACCGTAGTGCAGGAAGATCAACGCGAGGTGGATGCAGAGCTTGATCCGCGTTATGCGGTGGATATACCGAACGTGTCGAATCTGCGCTATATAAGTATGGGTTTTGAGTACCCGGTCAGTCTGTTACGGCTATCGGACGTCATCGAAACCGATACGCGTCGGCTGCGAGTGAGATTGAAGTTCATGGATGCGGTGGCCCCCATAGGATCCACGGGTGAGATAGCCTGGAACGAGGGCGATGGGGTCTTGCCTGTCAACTTGATCGTGCAACGGGGACCGGTGTTCGGGGTTTTTGTGGCCAAAAACGGCAAAGCGGAATTTGTCGAGCTTGCCCAGGCCCAGGAAGGTCGACCGGCGGGTCTGGATTTTCCGGATGACACGTTGATTGTTACCCGGGGACACATTCGCTTGCAGGATGGCGATGATCTGATCATCGGCGTGGAATGAAGTTTTATCGGATACTGCTGACCAATCACCCACTGGTCAATATTCTATTTTCGGTCGTTCTGATCATGGGCTTCCTGTCCTATCTGCAAATGCCGCGGGAACAGGATCCCGAGATCAATTTCAATTTCGTGGTGATTTCGACGGTGTTGCCCGGATCCACGGCGGCAGATGTCGAGGAGTTAGTGACCGGGCCGCTTGAAGATGCCTTGCGGAACGTTCAGGACATCAAGTTCGTTGCCAGCACGTCGCGGCAAAACATATCGACTATTCGCGTTCGTTTTCGCGAATTAAGCGACCGACTCTTCGATAAACGCGTTACTGATCTGCGCCGTGAGATCCAGAGCAAGGCGAATGACGAATTGCCGACGGATATCGAAGACCCGAGAATCCTTGAGATAACGACGTCTAATGGTTTTCCTACTGCCATGGTTGTCGTTACCGGCCAGGCGAACGACGAAAAGCTTCGCCGCCAGGCGAAACTGATCAAGGAAGACCTGGAGCGTATACCGGGCGTCAACACGGTGAGCGCCTTCGGTTTTAACGAACCGGAGTTACAGATAGAAATCGACCCGCAGGCAGTGGCCGCGTATGGAATTACGGCGATCGACATCGCCGACCAGCTGCGTGAGGCTTACCGTGATATGTCGGCCGGGGAGATCGACGTCGCTCGCGAGACCTGGTTGATTCGCGTTCGCGGGAAAACGGCTGAGCCGGATGAGC
>CAYUOY010000237.1:0-4724 GCA_964446495.1 uncultured Woeseiaceae bacterium
TCATGGTTCCAAGTGTTACATTTCCTCGGTTAAATCAGATAGCTGTCCGAGGTTTTGTAACATGCTAGGCAAGCACGGTCATCCAGGGCAGGCGCCTGAATCAAAACGCGTTCGACAACCGGCCCCAGCGATTCACGCAAATCTCGCGCAGGTCTCGACAAGCCAATCCAGAGATAGGCCATACGCCATTGATATATCGATTGAAATTGGTGGGCAGGGGCGGAATCGAACCGAGCACGGAGTATCTCTGAGCTAGTCGGTTGGCACACCGTTTTTCCGTGCATGACACGCGGATTTTCAGAATAGACGAGAAAGCCCGTTGGCCTTATTTTTCAATATGTTACCGGGGCGTCCGTTGCTCTAGTTTGCATCACCGTGCAGAACGGTGCACAGCTCATTCACGCAAAATTCCCGCAAGCATTCTCCATAATCGCTTGTCAGTACCCCCCCATCAAGTATCAATATCTGCCACGTTTTCCTGGCGGACAATTCGTGCTGGAACCCCGGAGTTTGTTAGGGGTAACGACGGGAATTGGCAATTACGCCAGGGAACTTGACAAAACATGCCGCTACCACTAACTTCTTTAGGTGTAGCAGCAACAATTGTCAATGATATGCGGTGCCCATGAAGGTCCAGGACTTTTTCGATGAGAATCCGGTTTTCCGGCATGAGGCCCTCGTGGCCTTTCTCGAATCAACCGGATCGAACCGGCCGAAAACGCGGGAGGCACTGCTTGCCTATCACGTCAAAGCGGGGCACCTGCTGCGGCTCCGGCGTGGCTTGTATGCCGTCGTTCCCCGGGGATTCACTCCCGAGGAATACCCGGTCGATCCTTATCTGCTGGCAGGGCATCTTGCAGTGGATACGGTGCTCTCCCATCACAGCGCATTGCAGTTTCATGGCAAGGCCTATTCCGTGCATCATCGGTTTACGTATCTCACCCGGAATGCCCGACGGTCTTTCAGCTTTCGTGGGCGGGTATATGTTGCGATCCCGTTCTCCAAGGTATTATTGAAGCAACAAGCCGAACTATTCGGGGTAACAACCGAGCGCCACGTCGGGGGAGAAGTCCGTGTGACCAGCCTGGAGCGTACCCTGGTCGATGTACTGGTACGCCCTGACCTCGGCGGTGGCTGGGAAGAAGTTTGGCGATCTCTCGAGTCCGTAGAATATTTCGACCTTGAGCAAGTAACTGACTACACGTTGAAATTGCGAAATGCTACCGCGGTGGCAAAGGTTGGTTTTTTTCTCGAACAACACCGTGATGCACTGATGGTGGATGAGTCCCATTTGACGGGCTTGCGCAAGCACGTTCCCAAACAGCCGTGCTACCTGGAACGTAGCCATCGAAAGGCCGGCAAGCTGGTTTCGGGCTGGAACCTCGTGGTGCCGACAGCTGTCCTTGATCGTACCTGGCAGGAGGCTGGATGAGGCTCTCACTCCAGGACCTTCAGGCCGAAGCAGCGGCAACCGGATTTTCACCGGATACCCTGGACAAGGTGATCCGGCTGATCGAATTGCTGAATGCGTTTCGCTCTCACCCGTTTCTCAAGAACCGCATGGTATTGAAAGGTGGCACGGCGTTGAATCTGTTTGTTTTCGATTTGCCCCGACTTTCCGTTGATATTGATTTGAATTATGTGGGGTCAGCGGATCGTAAAGTGATGTTGGCCGAAAGGGAAAAGGTTGAACAGGCAATCATAGCGGTCTGCGAACGTGCGGGATTCACACTCCGGCGCATACCGCATGCGCATGCCGGTGGCAAATGGCGCTTGGGTTATACAAACGCGCTTGATCGTAGCGCCAATCTCGAGATCGATGTGATATTCACACTGCGTGTCCCGTTGTGGCCAATCCAGATACGGGACTCGCATACCGTGGGATCATACCGGGCAAGGAACATACCGGTGCTTGATGTGCATGAGCTTGCGGCAGGCAAACTCAGCGCACTCTTTTCCCGGCGTGCCAGCCGTGACCTTTTTGATACACATGCTCTGCTTGGTCTAGACGACCTGGATCGTGACAAATTGAGATTGGGCTTTGTCGTGTATGGCGCCTGCAGCCGACGAGACTGGCGGACCGTGTCAGCAGAAGATATTGGTTATGATCGTAAGGAGCTTCAGCGACAACTTGTGCCAGTTTTGAGCAGGGACGTTGTTCCCGCGGGGGAGGATACGCATAGGTGGATTGAGCAATTGGTGCACGAATGCCGTGAGCGTGTCGGTCTGATATTGCCTTTCGAAGACCGTGAGCGTGAATTCCTGGAGCAGGTAAATGAAAAAGGAAAAATTGCCCCGGAGCTTTTGACGGAAGACGATGAGCTGGCAGCCCGAATCAGGCAACATCCGCAGTTACTATGGAAGGTGAAACATGTTCGTGAGCATAAAGGGCTCACGAATGAGTAACTCCGAAAAACGAAAATGGACTTTCCCTGCTCGGTTCCGAACTGGCGCCTATAGCTGGAAGGCATCGAAGCTGGCTTGCCAGCGCCTTCGAGAAGCGGTTTCCGAAATCAAGAAGGTTGCGCGGAAAAACCCTGTTCTCGCGGCGGAAGGTGCGGTTCGCTTGCTGGAAAAAATATGGCCTGCGCTGCAGCACGTGGATAGCTCCAGCGGTGCACTGGGATCGGCCGTCAACAAAGCTCTGGATGCGTTGATCCCGGTTATTGTGAATGCGGCTGCGGACGACAAGACTCGCAACAAATGGCTTGAGAGGCTCTGGCAGGCGATGGAGGATGATGGTGTCGACTACCTCGGCCCGGTCGGCGACCGCTGGGGTGAGGTTTGCGGTTCGGTGGAGACCGCCGGCAAATGGGCTGATGATCTGGTTTCCACCGTGCGATCCTGTTGGTCGCATCCGACCCCAGGCAACTATTTCCACGGTTCGACGGCGTGTTTGTCCTGCTTGTTGGTGGCGGGGCGGCACGATGAGTTGCTTGCGCTTTTGGAACTGGATCGCCACCCCTGGTGGCATTACCGGCGTTATGGTGTTGAGGCTCTTTTGGCCTTGGGTCGAAAAGTAGAAGCCATTCAGTATGCCGAGGCCTCGCGAGGATTGAACCAGCAGGATTCCGTGATTGACCGGGCCTGCGAGGAGATCCTGGTCTCGTCCGGTTTGCAAGAGGAAGCCTACCAGCGTTATGGGTTGAGCGCGGCAGTTGCCAACTCCTATATCGCGCGCTTTCGCGCGGTGGCGAAGCGCTATCCTGCGAAGGACAAATTGCAGATTCTGACGGACCTAATTGCCACGACGCCCGGAGAAGAGGGTAAGTGGTTCGCCACAGCCAAGAGCATTGAGTATTTTGATCTGGCACTGGAACTTGCCAGTCGGAGCCACTGTGATCCGAAAACGCTGACAAGAGCGGCGCGGGACCACCTCGACTCGGAGCCTGAATTTGCACTCGGTTCGGCAATAGCCGCACTTCGCTGGCTGGGTGAAGGGTGGGGCTATGAAATAACCAGCGTCGATGTTGTGGAGGCTTATGACCGCGCGATGGATGCGGCTTCCAGGTTAAACAAATCCGACGGTGTAAGAGAGCGAATTCTGCGACTCGTCGAGTCGAGTGACAGTGCGTCAATGAGGTTCGTTCGACAGTCCTTGCAGTCTAAGCGAGCGAATACTAAATGCTGAATCACGCAAAATTCACGCACAAGCACCAACTTGTGCAGGCAAACTAGATCATCGTTCGCTTCGGCCACAGGCTGGATCGAGGCACGAAGTAGAGTAGATGATACGTGGCCGCTGATACTAAAGTCGCGTCGCATGCCGGTACGGACGTCAATGACCATTCGAATCCATACGTCAATGTAGCGGCCGACCCGACACCGACAAACCACGCGATGAATGCTGCCGGGCGCCATTTTTCGGCAGTTACCTCGAACCCTGCTGCAGCACTTCGGCGATTCCGCTGAAAATAGTAGTCCGTAATATAGATCCCTGCGACCGACGGGATCGCGAGGCTCAGAAGAATCAGAAACTCAAGAAAATAATCAAGGATTCCCCCCAGCGCCAGCCCCGTCCCCAGTAATCCGGCCGAAAGGGTTACTACCCAGTCTTTGCTGTTTCGAAACCACTGCTTCATGCCGAGAGAGGCCGAATACAGATTGGTCGCATTCGTTGTCCATGTCGCCAGAATCAGGATCAGCAGCGCAATGACACCAAGCCCCGACTGCGTCATATTTGCGATCAGGTCATTCGAACCCGTCGCAAGAGCGGGCAATCCGGCCAGAACGAAGATGACACTAACACCCAGACCGTAGCTAAGAATGGCCGCCTTTCTGCTGTCCGATGACGTCCGGGAAAAGCGCGCGATGTCGGGTGCGATGGTAACCGCGACCATCAGACTTCCAACGACGATTGATGCTGCGGTTCCGATATTTGTCAATGTCCCGGAATGAGGCAGCAAGCTTTCTGCATTCAGGTCTACAGCGCTCTCCCCCAGGATGACATAGGCGCTGGTCGCGAGAACCAGGAACATCAGAGGAACCGTCCATCGACTGATTACGTCGAGTGCATGAAAACCATAGATCGCTGTCAATATCATTAGTGCGCTGCCGGGAACAATAAACATCGATTGATCCACTTCGACGCCGAAAGATTGCGACACCGCCTGCACACAAATCTGCCCGAAAAGGGTTGCAGTAATTCCATACCAACCGAAGACCGTAACGGATAACAGAAGCGTCACAAATCGTCCGCCGATGCTGCCAAAAACCGATTGGAT
>CAYUOY010000238.1:0-4707 GCA_964446495.1 uncultured Woeseiaceae bacterium
AAACGTAGGACTAAGGTCCAATATTCCACCCCCGCGACTCCACGTAATATCTGATGATGGCTAATGCATCGAAGCTGGTCTGCATTGTTGACAATGAATTGTCTGTACGGCGGGCATTGATTCGCCTCATGCAGGCACACGGTTACGATGCCATCGCATATTCAAGCGGCCGGGAGTGCCTGGATTCACATGAGGTCGCTCAGGCGGACGCAATGATTATCGATGTGTCTTTGCCTGGCATGACCGGGTTCGAATTACTTACGTTATTACGAACGACTGAACGAAATATTCCGACAATAATGATGTCTGCACATGCTGATGAGAAATATGCGCCCAAAACAAAGTCGGTTGGAGCTGTTGCTTTATTGTACAAGCCCTGTGACGAAAACGTTCTGTTGGCCGCGGTCAAGTCAGCGGCTGGGGCGTGAGCTTTGTACACAAACTTGATGAACACAAGGTAAGTAGCAATGAGATGTACAAGAGGGATCCTGTTAATGACAATGCTGGCCAGCCAACTTCCGGCAATCGCCAGTGCGGACTCTTCTGGTTCTGAGAAGACGGCCAGCCCCGACGCATTTCCATTAGCCGCAGACAATTCTGCTACAGATTTCGACGCGATCATGGCGAATGACTGGTCGTACAACAGTTCTACGCTGCTGCTCGCAAACAGTGCCGCGGCGCAAGAGGGAAGCAGCAAGTCAGGCAATTCGTCCGATTCCTCCGATAATAGTGGCCCTCCGCAGACAAGAACTTTCGCGACCCTTGGAGACAGGGTACAAGGCGAGCATGTCCTGGACGACGCTGGTAACAAAACGATATGGCCTCATAAGTTGCCGTTTCTTGGACAAAAGGTAATCAGCCTCGGCTACGATCTACCAGACCCCTATGGCGGCGCATTAGTTGGATCTCTGGTAAAGCAGTCCCTACAGATCAGTAATTTGCAGGTTTCAACCTCGGGTGATGCGAGTGGTCCTTATGTATCGGTTGATGACTTCGTGACGTTCGACCAGTCTTTTGCCGAGGCGCTCGCCGTAGAGGCGAAATTTGATCTCTGGCTATTTCCATTCCTGAACTTGTTCGTTGTTGCTGGAAGAATGGATGGCGAGGCTATTGTTCCTCTTGAGGTTGGGGTAGAAGGCGCGCTGGACTTTCTGGGGCTGGGCGCTGTATGTCCGGATAATCCACCGATTCCGAGCTTGCGGCCCGGATTTTGTGACGAAAACGTACCGATTGATGCGCAACCAAAATATACCGGAACTAACGTTGGCATCGGCACAATATTGGCGGGAGGCTGGCGGCAATATTTTGTCGCGATCCCGTTAACGTATGTCTACTCGGACCTCAGCAATCTCAAGGACAATATCAAGACCTTTAACGCCGAAATCCTCGTCGGCCGCACATTCGATCTGAAACATCCGGATAGACAATTAGAATTTTTTATTGGCGGCAACTATCTCGACGCCGACCAACATATCAGCAACAGCATTATCCTGCCGTTGTCTGAAATTGATCCTTCGCTTGATGACGCTGAACTTTTTTACCAGATTGACGAGAAGAACCTGGACAAGTGGAACTATATTGTCGGCGGGCAATTTCAGACAAGCAAGAAATGGGCCATAGCTGCCCAGGTAGGTTTGGGGGGATCCAGAGACCAGTACACCCTTACTGGAAACTACCGCTGGTAGCCAACCTATTACAACCTTTCCTTATGTCATAGTTATACGTGAACTCTAATGGGGTCGAAGAATTCTCAGATGAATAACAATTATCCCATCGATACGTTTGGATCCAACACCGTAGCGCTCAGATGGATTGTTCTTCTTTTCGCTGTCGTCGCTTTCGTAGAGGTGCAAGCGAATGACGAGCAATCGGATGGCACAGACAATATATCACAGGCTCATTCCTCCAGGACCCCGGATGTTCGCGGTAGCGAAATTAAGATAAAAGTCGAAAAAGGAAATTTCGTCGCGGTACCGATTCCGACTCACACTCCAGTACTAGACTGGGGTCTTGTGGTCGGTGCCGCCTACTTTTACAAGCAGACTGAAGAACAGAAAAATGCACAGCCCGCCTCAGTGACCGGTATTGCGGCAATGTATACGAGCAATCACAGCTGGGCGCTTGGCATTGGCCAGGAGAGTTATTGGGATGAGGACAAGTGGCGATTTACCGGTGCAATCGGTTTGGCTGATTTGGACCTGGAACTGCTCGTACCCGAAAACACAGCTTTCGGGAGTAGCGCGGACTGGTTGCTGGAAGGTAGTTTCATTTTCGCCCAGATCGAAAGAGAAATCGCTAACCGGTGGTACCTGGGCGTTCATGCGCGCTATATCGATTTCGAACAGAGTATCTCGATCGGCGTGGAGCCAGTGGATCTGGGTTTGAATTTTAGTGATGCATCGATATCAGCCGGCCTCGGCATCTCCTTCCAGCGCGATAGCCGCGACATGCCGACCAATCCCTATCAAGGCAGCCTGTTCAAGGTGAGCGCGTTATTTAACGACACGTCGTTTGGCGGCGATGACACTTATGAGTCATATAATGTGGCGTTTAGCTCATATCATGAATTGACTGCTCCGGTAGTACTTGCCTGGCAAGTCGCAGCCTGCCTGAAAAATGGTACGACGCCTGTGTATGACGCATGCAAAGTAAATTTACGTGGTTTTTCGATGACGGATTACATGGGCAAGGAGTCTGCACTTGCTCAGTTTGAGGCGCGGTGGAAAATAAGCAATAGATGGGGAGTTGTAGGGTTTGCGGGCGTCGGCTACATGAACGACTCTCTTTCCGGGCTCCGGGACAATGAGGCCATCCCAAGCTACGGTTTGGGGGTGCGTTTCATGGTAATGCAGGCAAAACGCATTAACGTACGTGTTGACTACGGCCGCTCAAACGACAGCGATGCCTGGTACTTATCTGCTGGCGAGTTTTTTTAGCTGCCTTGGTGTCAGCGGCAGGCGCTGAATGAGGCGGGAATTGTTATCGTATTTCCAAAGCTTGATGTACATCTGAATAAAAGCGAGCAAGTACAATGTCAAGAATGCACAATCCATGCGGCAATAGAGGCTGGAAATACCTGTTAGGCCTATGCTGCATTGTAGTCAACATTGCCGGATGTTCTTCCGAGGTAATTAAACCCAGTACAACTGACAAGACAGCCTCACAGGCGTTTGCCAACCCTGAGATAACCGGGCTAGGCAAAATTGCTGCAGCAATTACTGCGAACCATCATGGCGAATCCGGGTTTTTGCTTCTGGATCGCGGCCGGGATGCCTTGTCATGGCGACTGATACTTGCAGATGCAGCCGAGAAAAGCATTGATGTCATGTACTTCCTGTGGAAGAACGATGAGTCTGGCAAGGTGTTGATACAACGGATGCTTGCCGCTGCAGAACGGGGTGTGCGAGTACGAGCTCTGATAGATGATTCAATGACCGAGTCTGATCCCGGATATCTGGCCTTATTTGGCGCCCATCCCAATATCGAAGTTCGACTGTACAAACCTTTTGGCCCGAAGAAGAAATCTATTTTAAGGTGGGTTGACTACGCTACGCATATGAAGGTTATTGATCGACGCATGCACAACAAGCTCTACGTAGTGGATGCCAGTATGGAAATTGTCGGTGGTCGTAATATTGGCAATGAATACTTTGAGTATCCGGGTGAATTCGTCTTTCGCAGCCGTGATCTGCTGGCACTTGGGCCGGTTGTGGCTAGCTCCGGTGCGGCATTTGATATGTATTGGAATAGTGACTGGTCGGTGCCGATTGAAGATGTTGTCTCACATATTCCAAGCGATGAAGAGGCAGCAGCCAATAAAAAAGAACTCGATGCCATCACGGCAAAGCCTGAGAGTTACCCGAGAGGTTTCTATGACAACCCGATGAAGCTTGAGGCTGAAATGGCAGCGCTTGATAAGAACCTGTCATGGGGAAAAGCGAAGTTACTCATTGACGAGGTTCCGAACAACAATGGCAAACCGCAGAGCCATGCCGAGCTCGATAGAACAGGTGTGACAATTGGTCGCATAGCTGAGAAATCGACACAGGAAGCCCTCATTCAAAGCGCCTACCTCATCCTCGAGAAAGGCGGCGCAGAGGCGCTGGAAAAATTAATCGGGCAAGGCGTTAAGGTCAGACTTGCCACTAACTCGATGGCTGCAAACAATCACCTGTCAGCTTTTGTTTCCTATCGCAAACAACGCAAGAGGATGCTCCAGGCGGGCGCGGAGGTCTATGAAATGCGACCGGATGCCAGGATAGAGCAAGCTCAATTCTCAGCAGAAGAACTAGCGCTGAATAAAACTAAATTCGGTCTGCATGCTAAGACCATGGTGTTCGACCGCAAGTATGTATTTGTTGGCTCGTTCAACCTCGATCCACGCTCGATTAATCTGAATACGGAGATGGGTCTGATGGTCGAAAGTGAGGCCCTCGGTGAAGCGGTTGCCAACAGCATCGAGAATGATATTTCCGCAGGTAATAGCTGGCAGCTGATTCTTAATGATAAGGGAAAAATTTCATGGCTGACCAACGAAAACGGTGTCATTACCGAGGACTTCCACACCGACCCGATGACCTCGGCAGCACGACGTCTAGAAGCCGATGCAATGGCAATTATTCCAGATGGTGGTGAGATGTAAAGACGCCGCAGCCTTGGAATGCGGGTGCGATATGCCGGTAGGCTCGCCACCTACGGCCTCAATCT
>CAYUOY010000239.1:0-4610 GCA_964446495.1 uncultured Woeseiaceae bacterium
TTAACCCTTACTCCCTTAGCAGGGGAGCGCTTTCGACCACTCAGCCATCTCTCCGAAACTGTGTTTTCATGACGCCCATTCGGGCCGCTATCGGGCGGTCACCGCGTCAGCGAGCGCGCCATCTTACTGGGGGACAATCACGAGGTAAAGCCGGTATGACGGGCTATTCGTCCGCGACGGCGGGTTCCTTGGCCGCGTCGTCATTTTTCTCGCTTTGAATCCGCTCGTAGATTTCCTCTCGGTGAACCGCAATTTCCTTCGGCGCATTAATACCAATGCGCACCTGGTTCCCCTTCACACCGAGTACGGTAATCGTGATATCGCTACCGATCATGACCGTCTCGCCGGCGCGTCGCGTAAGGATCAGCATGACTTCCTCTCCTGCCTTTTTTTATTTAGCCTACGTATGCGCTTGAATTGTATTAATAATAGTCGAAATCACGCGGCAATGCGCGTACCTGTTAATCATACGAGAATTACAGACTATATTTGGGCCAATTAAGCACTGGATTCGAGCTGTTCCCGCATCCAGGATGATACCGAGGCCAGCGCCTTGTCCAGGTTGTCGGGATTCGAGCCGCCCGCCTGCGCAAAATCCGCACGGCCCCCGCCTTTGCCATCAACCTGGGTGGCGACGGCCTGCACGACGTCTCCGGCGCGCAAGCGGTCAGTATTGTTTTTGGTGACTCCGGCGGCCAGCTTTACCTTGCCTTCGTCCACTGACCCAAGCACCACCACCGCATTCCCCAATTTATCCTTGAAACGATCTACTGCGTCGCGAAGTGTTTTTGCGTCAGCACCGTCCATTCGGGCAACCATCAGCTTGATACCACCAATTTCTGTGACGTCTGCGGAAGTTGCCGCCGCCCCGCCAGATATCAGCTGTTGCTTCGCCGCCGCCAGTTCCTTTTCAAGATCCTTGTTGCGCTTCAGCAATTGCCGGGCTTTTTGGGTGGCCTGCTCTCTGGTACTTTTGAGCACGGCGACAACCTCATCCAGGGCGCGCTGATTTGCATCGATCCAGCGCAGGGCACCCGCACCGGTCACCGCCTCTATACGACGAATTCCAGAGGCGACTCCACTCTCCGAGGTGATTTTGAATACGCCGATATCACCGGCACTCCCAACATGCGTACCGCCACATAGTTCAACGGAAAAGTCGCCCAGCCTGCAAACACGAACCTCATCGCCATATTTTTCACCAAACAGCGCCATCGCGCCGGAGGCAAGCGCGTCGTCATAACTCATCAAATTGGTTTCGGCTTTCATATTGCGTCGAATCTCTTCGTTCACACGATCTTCAATTTGTTGCAGTTGCTCTTTGCTGACCGCCTCGAAGTGCAGAAAATCGAAACGCAAACGATCGGCGGCGACCAATGAGCCTCTTTGTGCCACATGGTCGCCGAGCACCTCCCGCAATGCCGCGTGCATCAAATGGGTGGCGGAGTGATTGAGTACAATTGCCCGACGACGTACGGCATCTACGCTCGCAGAAACCTTATCGCCCTTCGTCAGGGTGCCCGATTGAAGCTTGCCAAAATGCAGATTCGCCTTGCCACTTTTCTGCGTGTCGGCAACGGCAAACGAACCTCTATCGGACGCAATCACGCCTGCATCACCGACTTGACCGCCAGATTCGGCGTAAAAGGGCGATGAATCGAGCGCAATGACGCCCTCATCGCCTGCGACCAATTCGTCCACCGGAACGTCGTCCTTGTACATCTCAACAATCCGGCCCGATCCCTCGGTATCGTCATAACCGGAAAATTGCGTCTCCGACTGGCACTCAATACCCGCATGATCCGTTGCACCAAACTTGCTGGCCGCCCGCGCCCTGTCACGTTGCGCATCCATGGCAGCTTCAAAGCCTTTCTCGTCAATGGTCAGGTCCCGTTCTCTGGCAATATCAGCCGTCAGATCAATTGGAAAGCCGTAGGTATCATAGAGTTTGAACACTACTTCACCCGACAATTGCCGACCCTGCAATGCGCCGATGGCCGTCTCGAGAATCTCCATACCCTGATCCAGGGTTTCAGCAAAACGAACTTCCTCTTTTCGCAGTGCTTTCTCGACATGCTCCCTGGCCTTCACCAGCTCAGGATACGCCGCGCCCATTTCCGCGCAGAGAGGCTCAACCAATTTGTAGAAGAATGGCTCCGAAACACCGAGCTTGCGACCATGACGGACGGCACGACGAACGATGCGGCGCAGCACGTAGCCGCGTCCTTCATTGCCCGGCAGCACGCCATCTACAATCAGAAATGAACAGGCTCGGATGTGATCAGCGATGACATTCAGCGAGCTATCACCATCGTTTTCCACTCCCAGCGCCTTTGCAGTAGCGGCAACAAGATGGCTGAACAAATCGATATCATAGTTGCTGTGCACGCCTTGCATTATGGCTGCAACACGTTCCAGCCCCATTCCTGTATCGACTGATGGTTTTGGCAGTGGCGTCAATTTGCCATCGGGCGATCGATCGAACTGCATGAAAACGAGATTCCAGATCTCGATGTAACGATCGCCGTCCTCAGTCGGCGATCCGGGCGGGCCACCTTCGATCTCCGGACCGTGATCATAGAAAATTTCACTACAGGGTCCACAGGGCCCGGTATCACCCATCGCCCAGAAGTTATCCTTGGGACCGAGCCGGGAAAATCGACTGGCATCAACCTGCATGGTGTTTAGCCAGATATCAGCCGCCTCATCGTCTTCTTCGTAGACAGTGACCCACAATCGTTCGGCGGGCAATTTCATCTCTTCTGTCAGAAATTCCCAGGCCAGCTTGATGGCCTCTTCCTTGAAGTAATCACCGAAACTGAAGTTTCCCAGCATTTCGAAGAACGTATGGTGGCGAGCGGTATAACCAACATTCTCCAGATCATTGTGCTTACCACCGGCTCGCACACATCGTTGTGATGTCACCGCACGATTGTAGGAACGTTGGTCCTGGCCGAGGAATACATCCTTGAACTGCACCATGCCGGCATTCGTAAACAGCAGCGTCGGATCGTTGCCTGGCACAAGTGGAGAGCTGGCAACGATCTGGTGGTCGCGCTCATTGAAAAACTGCAGAAATGCCTGGCGTACTTCGTTGCTGGTCATGAATTTCATTGAATGGAAAACCGCTGTTCGGGCAAGAGCTTCTGGTGGCGGGATTGGTTCCCACCAGAAATGAAGGGGGATTATTCCATAAATAATGACCGGCAGGCACGCCTGCAACCCTGATGGCTGGTATTTATCCGGATTATCCGTCCGGTTCTTGTTGCCGATTACGCAGCAAACGAGGAGACCACACTACGCGGGTCTGGATTCCAGTGAGGCCCCGCGCTCACGCCAGTTGGAGTTCGGATTCGACCTGTCCGTCGGGTGACATGATGAAACGATGGATATCCCATTTAATAAGGAAGCTGCCCGTTTCATCCGGGTTGTCGCAGACATCGATTTCCTGCGGCTTCACGTTGGTATGCAAGTAGTCACTGAGAATACCGGCAATGCTCGGCTTTTCCGCGGCGTATATTATGTTCATGCTGCTCTCCTTGTCCGGGCCGATATCGTTCCGGCCACTCTTGACTACAGCATAGGGGCTGCTGGATTAACGGAGGCTTAAATTTATCTGAATGGCGGCTTAACGCTTTATTCGTCGAATTCGTTATTCATGGCGGCGCTAATGTGCTCGGACTCGAAGCCGCGATATTGCAGGAACCGCATTTGCCGGGCCTTCTCCTTGAAATCGTCAGGCAACGCCATACCGAATTTCCGGCGGCGTACTGCGCACGCGGATGCGGACCAGTCTGTATCAAGCTCGTCCAGCAACTGCTCTACCAAACCGGCGAGCAGACCCCGGTTTCCCAGTTCCTGCTGAACCCGGAGCGGTCCTTTGCCTTGTTTGATTCTCGACTGGATGAAATTCCCGACAAAGCGCTGATCGCTTTGCAAGCCCTGGTCGGCCAGTCGGTCGACAGCGGCTACCGCTGTCTCGGCTTCGAAACCGCGACTCACGAGTTTCTCTATGAGTTCACTGTGACCGTGCTCGCGGCGCGCGAGAAAATCCATTGCCTTCTTGCGCGCCTCGAGCGGACTGGAAAACCGGTCATCGGCCTCGGCGCTGAACAGGTCCGAGTTCAGTTCATTGATGGACTTGCTCACGCCGTGAGATCAGGCTTCCTTGGCAACCGGCTCCTCTTTTTCCTTGGCATCGTCTTTGCCCGGTAACAATGTGGCACGAATACGTGCCTCAATATCGTCCGAAATTTCCGGATTACTTAGCAAGAACTCGCGTACATTTTCCTTGCCCTGCCCGATACGGTCTTCGTTGTAGCTGTACCAGGATCCGGCTTTATCAATGATGCCGAGTTGCACACCATAATCGATGATCTCGCCTTGCAGCGAGATACCCTGACCATAAAGAATCTCGAATTCAGCCATCTTGAACGGCGGTGCCACCTTGTTCTTCACCACTTTGACACGCGTCTGGTTGCCAACGATCTCGTCGCCCTTCTTGATCGCGCCGATGCGGCGGATATCGAGCCGAACCGAGGCATAGAATTTAAGCGCGTTACCACCGGTGGTGGTTTCCGGGCTGCCGAACATGACGCCGATCTTCATAC
>CAYUOY010000240.1:0-4576 GCA_964446495.1 uncultured Woeseiaceae bacterium
AGAGATTGCTACGCTTGTCGCCCGGCTATGCCGGTCTCGGTACGAACTCCCGACCGCTCGGTTCCCCCCGACGAGCTTCGGCTAAGCCGGCCTCAATCTCCTGGCGCACGTGCGCCTCGTACGCGACGTCCTTCCAGGTTGCCGACTTAGGCAGTTGCTCCGCCAGCGTGTGCAACGCGTCTTTCAATGTGGCCTCGGATTCCATGACACTCCACTCCAATGAACGCGCTTTAAGCCTATCAAGGATTCAGGACACAAAGAGGAATTCCAGAGACAGAAATTGAAGCGCATTCATCGCCGTTTTATTGCCTGTCTCCTCAAATCTCTGCTTGAGAGCCCATCAAAACATGACAAAACTAAACAATATGATGCTCGATACGACACGAATGACCCACCAGAACAGGGGGAAATCCAACTAAACGAACAGTTAACTAGCCTTGCGGAGATTAGACGCCTCATTCTCCGCATTTTATGCGGTGAATAATATAAGTTGCGGAGATTAGACAACCTATTATCCGCATCATATGCGGAGTTTATTTGCCTGTGCCGAGAATATACCCTATAATATCCGCAGAACTTGCGGAGATTATGAATGCCCTATCTATGGGAACAGGATGAATGGCCCGACCTGAGCTGGGACCAGGGGCGGCTTTCAAAGTTGCTTGCCACGGTATCCCATGATCAAGGGCGCTTGCAGGGCAAGATGGAGGCGCTGGGCTTCGACCTGCGTAATGAAGCGCATCTCCGTACCCTCACAGAAGATGTCATCAAGTCGAGCGAGATCGAGGGTGAACAGCTCGACCCCGACCAGGTTCGCTCCTCAATAGCCCGCCGGCTTGGCATGGATATCGCCGGGCTAGTGCCGGCCGACAGGGACATTGAAGGCGTCGTCGAAATGATGCTGGACGCAACTGAAAAATTTGACGAGCCATTGACCGATGAGCGGCTGTTCGGCTGGCATGCCGCCCTCTTCCCGACTGGTCGCAGCGGCATGGTCAGAATAAATGCCGGCGCTTGGCGTGATGATCGTGACCGACCGATGCAGGTTGTTTCAGGCCCGATGGGGCGAGAGAAAGTTCACTACGAGGCCCCGCCCGCTGAGCGGATCGACGATGAAATAGCTCTTTTCCTGGAATGGTTTGCGAATCCGGGAAACGAACATCCCTTGCTCGTTGCCGGTCTCGCGCATCTCTGGTTTGTCACAATCCATCCCTTCGATGATGGCAACGGACGCATCGCGCGCGCGATCGCAGACATGGCCCTTGCCCGCTCTGAAAAGAGCCGCCAGCGCTTTTACAGCATGTCTTCGCAGATACGGGCAGAGCGTAAGGATTACTACCATGTTCTCGAATGGACACAAAAAGGCGATGTCGATGTCACACGCTGGCAAGACTGGTTCCTGGGCTGCTTGCAACGGGCGATCGAGGAAAGCAAGGAAACCCTGGGTGCGGTGATGGTCAAGGCACGGTTCTGGGACCGGTTTGCCAAAGAGCCGCTCAACGACCGCCAAATAGAAGTATTGAACAAGCTACTGGACGCCTTCGAGGGTAAATTGACCAGCTCCAAATGGGCCAAGATCGCAAAATGCTCACAGGACACAGCAACCCGCGATATCAAGAACCTCATAGAGCGCGGCGCTCTCAAGAAGGACCCGGGTGGCGGACGGAGCACGAGCTATTCGGTTGTAGAGCAATTGGGTACTGACAACTTAAGAGCACCTGAGTGACAATGGGTGATGTGTAGACGTTCATCGGGTTTCGTCTTGGAATTGCGCTACAGCATGACAAGCGAATTGGCGCCGGCTGAGTGATTAACTTGTCAATACCATTATTATTCATACACATAGCTCGGCGCGCCCGGTCAAGGACGGCTAGATCGTTTCCTGATTTAGCGCAATATAGTTGCTGGTTTTAATACAAATCCTATTGTGAGGCGTAAGATATCGCTCGAATGGTTTGCGATATGGCTAAAGCCAATTCTCGACGAGTGCCGATTGAATCGACAATGACGGACAAACACAGACAAGAAAATGTGCCGGATCGTAAGGACGCGACTGTATCCGAAACGTTCTTCGAGAATGAATCATTCCTCAAGAAATTCCTCGCTCGTTTTCTGTGCCATCCGCAAGATATTGAGGATGTCGCCCAGGAAACTTTTCTCAAAGCCTTCACTGCTGAAATCAACAAAGAGATTCGTTCACCCAAGGCCTTCTTATTTCGGATCGCGAAGAACGTTGCGCTGACGAAATTAACCAGGAAAACGCAATTAATCACTGACTATATTGAGGATTTGGGCTCCTCGGAAGTCTTATGTGATGCAGCGTCGGTCGAAGATCAGGTAGCGGGCCAGCAAAAGCTGGCTGTATTTTGCCAAGCTGCAGCCTCAATGCCACCGCAGTGTCGGCGCGTCTTTCTGATGAGAAAAGTCTACGGTTTTTCTCACAAGGAAATCACGGGACGTCTGGGGATATCGACAAGCACAGTTGAGAAACATATAGCCAACGGATTGCAGCGATGCAGCAAATTCATGCGTGACAAAGAGCAAATGATCGACAAGGTTACAGACATTCGAACAAATGGGCTCCGGGCTATCAGTGCGGCCGAAAAATAATATGAAAACAATCGTTGATTTTCCCGACCGGATTACCGTTGAGGCAGAAGCCTGCGCGTGGATAGCGCAACTTGACGGTGATCAGCCACCGTCGCCGGCAGATGCGACTGCGCTTCGTGAGTGGATCAATCGAAGCCCTCTGCATCGTGCGGAATTGGAACGGCTGTCCGAACTCTGGGGCGATATCAACAATCTAACAGAGCTGGCCGTACCACTGGACAAACTACAAGGGAACCAAATCAAAGTCTCCAGCCGTTGGGTTTTTGCACCGATAGCAACGCGCAGCCGCGCGGTCGCGATGGCCGCTATGCTTGTAGTCGGTTTCGCAGTGGGTTTTACGCTATGGCCGCAGAGTGAAAGAGGCAAGCTCGTCAATATTGTCTATTCCACTGAGGTCGGCGAGCAACGCTTGGCCACGTTGCCGGATGGCTCGAAGGTTCAACTTAACACGGACTCTCAGATCGAGGTCGATTACAATCACGAACTCAGAAAGATCCGTCTGCTACGAGGGCAGGCGCATTTCGACGTCGCCCATAATCCGAACAGACCTTTTGTTGTTTACGCAGGCACTGGACGAGTGCGGGCCCTGGGCACTGCTTTCGCTGTCCGTTTAAGAGGAACGGATATCGAAGTTACTGTGACGGACGGGCATGTCGCCTTGGAATCGGTCGAAAATGCAGCTGCTGGAAGTGGTGTAAAAACCGTGCAATTTCCCGAACGTGCCATAGAACTTGCCGTGCTATACGCTGGCCAAAGCACCACCTTTAATAGTAACGTTGGCGTAATTCGCTCTATCGAGCAAGCGGAAATGGCGCGCCAACTTTCCTGGCGTGACGGTATGCTCGCGTTTTCCGGTGAAAGCCTGGAATTCGTGGTTGAAGAGGTGAGCCGCTACACACCGATATCAATTGAGTTTACAGATCCGGAGTTGCGGGACTTGCGGATTGGGGGGTATTTCAAGGTTGGCGAAACGGAGGCGCTGTTTGAGGTCCTGGAAAGCAACTTTGGCGTGCAGGTAAACCGTATCAGCGACGAACTCGTCAAGTTTTCTTCGGCCGACAAATAGCGCTGTCTCAGCGTCGTTGGCATCTCGATACAGTAATATGGAAGGAAGTTCTGTGGCTACGGAGACCGTTCATTGTTCGTATTCAAGTATTACTACAACCGTATATTGAAAAAAATTGAAAGTTTTTCGAAATCGTATAGCGGTTTTATCTCTCTCAACGATCTTATAGTCTGTAAGGTCGCTGCAAAAGAACACACGTTGTGGTTCCTGTAGTTCGATCGAACAAAGGGGGAGCACCTGTCGCGATATTTCGCGCACGGGGCGCGTTGGCTGTATGCCTTGTTCTATTTTTGTGTGGTGCCGCAAAAAGTGAATCTGAGGTTGCGTACGATATCAATATACCGCAGCTTACGATTGACGAAGCACTGAACAATCTGGCACAGCAAACGAGCATGCAGCTTCTCTTTCCGTTCGATCTCGTCAAGACCCTGGATGCAAATTCGGTTGTGGGTCGTTACACGCTAATGGAAGCACTAGAGATATTGCTCCAAGACACCGGGTTTTCGGGCGGCCTTACTGGTAGCAGAGTTATCACGATTTCCCGTGTAGCTCAACCTGACAATCAGGAGAAAGTCATGCTGACACAGAAAGATAAAAATTCGCCTTCCAAACGCCTGGGGTTCATTGGCGCACTAGCGGCAGTATTCAGCCTTGGTGCTGGTGCCCAAGAAGTCGCAGACAGCAGTAGCGCGATTGACGAGACCGAAGCAATAGATGAAGTAGTAATAACAGGATCACGTATTAAACGTAAAGATATAGAAGGCGCTAACCCTGTTCAAGTAATTACTCGTACCCAACTCGTTGCAACTGGCCTTACAAATATGGGAGATATCCTACAAAGAATTCCATCTGTAGCTGGTGCAGGCGAAAACGCGAATATTAATGATAAAGGTTCTGGTG
>CAYUOY010000241.1:0-4561 GCA_964446495.1 uncultured Woeseiaceae bacterium
TGACCGTGCGCGTCGATAAATCCCGGCATGAGTGTTTTGCCGTTGAGATCAACCGACTTAGTGGCAGCACCTTTAAACTTTAAAATATCGGCCGTTGTGCCAACAGCAAAAATCTTGCCGTCCTTCACTGCCAGGCCTTCTGCTATAGGTTGCGCATCGTTAATCGTGACGATATCACCGCCAGTATAGATAACATCGGCTACCTGTTCGGGTCCCCGTGTGCAGGAGCTAATCAATACAACTGTTACTATGGTATTCACGATGGATAACAAGCGGCGTTTTGTAACTTTTCTAAGGCTCATGTTTTGCTTCCTTATGTGAGGTGGCCCCATTTCTTTGGGCAGCTAAACCCGATGCTATAAGTGGATCCGAGCCTGTCATTTAAGGAACCAGGATTAGCGGCTGTTGAGAGTGATAGACCTGATCCGGCATTTTTCTCTTCAAACCGGAGTGAGGCCTTCTTCGATTGTACAGATCAAAATAACGACCGATACCCGCGCGCGAGTCAGAGACCGTGTCGTGGAGGTGAATATAAACCTCTTCGTACTTGACCGATCGCCACAGTCGTTCAATGAACACAATATCACGCCAGGCGCTTTGGCCGTCCATACTGGTGCGGATGCCGTGCTCTTTGAGAAAGCCTGCGAATGCCTGAGATGTCAACCGAAAGCCTTGATCCGTGTTCAAGATCTCGAGAAAAAGGGGCCGAACCGAATTTCGAATAATCGGTTCGACCCCTTTCTTTACAACGTTGGGCATTCCGTTGCACACGACAACAGTGAGTGATAAGACATCAATTCGTCTACACTATGTTCCAATGAATTGGGAGTTTGCAATGAAGTTAAATTGGTTTGCAGTGGGCGCGATCGCTGGGGCGATTGGTGTCACTCTCGGCGCGTTCGGGGCCCATGCGCTCAAATCCCGGGTGACCGAAGACCTGCTGGCCGTCTTCGAAGTCGGCGTTCGCTATCAGATGTACCATGCGTTTGCATTGCTCGCCGTCGCCTGGGCTGCGGGACGTTGGCAAGGTGGCTGGGTTAATGCCTCGGGTTGGCTGTTTGTGGTTGGCATTCTCGTATTCTCCGGCAGCCTGTATCTGATGACCCTCAGCGGTGCGCGCTGGCTGGGTGCAATTACGCCGGTCGGCGGACTTTGTTTTATCCTTGGCTGGATAGCGCTGGCGGTGGCTGCGTTGCGGGGTAGTTAGTCGCGTCATACAGTAGGCTGAACGAGTCAGCCGGTACGTCGCCGCAGGGACGTTTGGGTTGGGGGATCGCGCGTCGGGTCGCGCTCCTACAAAGGTGGTTGATTGACGTTCCCGCGGGGGCGTCGGGATATGGGGCGGTCTCAGGCTGGTCCTGGCACATCTGAATAAACCTGACAATAATTTCGTAGAAGGTACTAAAATCAGGACGAGCAACGAATCATTTTCGGAAAGGGGTCGGACCGATTATTTGAAATTCGGGTCGACCCCTTTTCTTCAGTAACGGTGAGGAGAGAACATTGAACACGAGACGTGATTTCTTGAAGCAAGCCGGTATTGCTACTACCGCTCTTTCCTTACCCTGGAGCGTCGTTGCGAATGCGAAGCAGCAGCTGCCACGGCGAGCCATTCCGGGTACCGATGAAACACTGCCCATCATTGGCCTTGGCACGGGTGGCGTGTTTTTCGAAGGCGACGTCGATGCATCCCGTGTCCTTATGGAGATTCTGCGAGAACACGGTGGCTCCTACATGGATTGCCTGTATGGCGCCCGCGACGTTGTCGCCCAGGTTGTCGGCGACCTGGACGCCCAGGATGATTTTTTCATTGGCGCCTACGTCATGGGCGACACCGATGAAAAGTCTCGTGCGGATATTGCAGAGCTGCTGGAACTGTCCGGAAAAGATTCACTGGACCTGATTCACGCCTGGCCGGAATTTGCTGTGCCCAACTGGGACCTGATCCGAAGCTGGAAAGATGATGGTCTTGGCCGATATATCGGCGTGTCGCGACACGTTACTCGTGCCTACGAGGACATCATGAAGCTGATGGCTACTGATACGGTGGACATCATCCAGGTGAATTACTCTGCGCTGGAAACTGCTGCAGCGGATCGTGTGCTGCCGATGGCGATGGACAAAGGGATTGCCGTCAATATCAATCGTCCGTTTATGAACGGTGAGTACTTTTCGCTGGTGAAAGGCCACGAGTTGCCGGAGTGGGCCGCTGATTTTGATTGCGCGAGCTGGGCGCAGTTTTCACTCAAGTACATTCTTTCGCATCCGGCGGTCAATTGCGCGATCACCGAAACCTCGAGTTCGAAACATGCCATCGACAATATCGGTGGTGGGTTTGGTCGTATGCCGGATAAAGCTGAGCGCAAGCGTATTAAGGCACATCTTGAGGGACTGGCAGGCTGAAGCATGGTGACAGGAGTCGACCGACCATCCGAAAATCGGTTCGACCCCTTTCTTTTCGAGAGATTGTCGGGCTGAAGCGGGGTTCTTGCGGTAGGTTGCTGAACCGGTCTGTTTAGGGCGTTTCCTTTTTTGTCCGGGTTTTTACTCTGACCCCATTCCTATCATTGGCCGCCCACTAGCGGTGGAATTATTTTGAAATCTGAAGTTGACAAGCTTTTAAAAAAACACCAACAACTCAATCAGCTGGACTCTATTAAAGTCGTAAGCCACGTGCAACGGAAGAGCAGTGGCTGGATTCTGAATACGATCCTGCTCGATGGGTACGACGTCGCGTTCAAGTACAGTCGTAAGACGGTCTATCGCAGCCTCGAAGGCGCGCGGGTAAATCTAACGTATTACCCGCAAAACGAATTAATTGCCGGCCTGGAAATAGAGACCATGAAGGTTGTGCGAATCAAAAAGGCGTAATAAAAACCGGGGTCGAATCGAATTAAGGTGTTTACCGGCACCAATCTCCAGAGAGGTTCAGCCGAGCTTGACGCTTCGCAGTAATTGCTGAGCGCACATGTAACCGGGCGTGCCCGCAACTGAGCCGCAAGGGTAGGTGCTGGAACCACAGAGATACACGTTGTCGTGGCCGCCAAAACGATAGAAGTCTGCCGCCGGATCGTCAGCATAGGTTCGGTCAAAAAACGTTTGTCCGCCCGTCAGCATGGTGTGGTCAAGATTGCCACCAGGGAAATGGAAAAGTTGTTGCAAGTCCCTTGGCGTCAACAGGCGCGTCCAGATGCAGTCCTGTGGATTCTCGATGTACTCGAATAGTTTCTCCCTGACCTGCGTTTCGACATGGCTCAAATCGGCACCTTGTTCCCCAAGCGAGAGGTTTTTGAAAAAGACGGCTAACCGGTCGAACGGTTCAGTGTGTTCGAGGTGGCGCATCGCAGCGCCTTCGCAGTAAATCTGCATGAAGCCGGGTGCGTAATCGACATTGTTGTCGAGCACCTTAAGCGTCGCCTCCTCGTACTCATTCAGATTGGATACTGAAAACACGAATCGAAACGCGGCATCCGAATCGCTGGCCTCCGAACCGGACTTCCAACGTACAGGATTCTTGAACATCAGATTCAGCTTGCCACTGCTGCCACGAAATCGTTGTCCTTCGGTTTTGCTGATCTGTTCTGCATTGCCAAGGAGGCGCGTCGCCGTGAGTGGATCGGTGCCCATGACAAGGTAATCAAAATCAAGCGACTCTTCGCAACCTGCCTTTTCGAATGTCACGGTGTTCTTGTCGGTATCGACCGCAACGACTTTGCTGGAAAGATGCGTCTTGATGCCCAGTTCTGCATTGATGCGGCCAAGCTCCCCGGTGATCTGCCAAATGCCACCTTTGACGAAGCCATAATAGCCATCGAAAATTGATCCTGAATCCATCATTGGCAGCGTGAATGCCGAGTAAGAATCGCCGAGCGAGACCGGCCCACTTTCGGTCACAGTCATTGCCATGTACATCTTGCTGCGTTCACTGGTGAAATAGTGATCAAGCAGATTCTTTGCAGTGCCCGAAATCCACAGTTTCGTCAGCGTCTCGCCGAGAGCGCTTTTCGCCTCATCGAGAGAGGGGGGTGTTGCATTGACATAGCCGTTCTGCAAAAAGCGAACAACCTTCGCCTCGTCCGCACGAAAAGCTTTGACATCGCCCTTCTCGCCCCATTTATTGGCGAGTTCACGATCCAGTTGCTGCGGCTCGCGATAAATCCAGGTCGGTTCCTGATCGCCAGGAAAGTAGATAAATTTGGGGTGCTCCGGAACGAAGGTTTGCAAACGTTTCTCAAGACCGGTTTCCGCAAAGACGAAGTCCTGCATCAGGCCAAGAACCGAGGCACCAAGCGCGTAGCTTTCTGACACGCCATCGATGGTCGCGACTTCAGATACGCAAGCACCACCAACCCGCTCCGCACGTTCAATCATCGTCACACTGCATCCTGATCGTTGCAGATAGTTTGCCGCAACCAGGCCATTAATGCCCGCACCGACTAATAGAACGTTTGGGTTTTTCATGCTGTGCCGTTGTCAGAAAGGGATCGTGTTCATTTTAATACAATAATTCGGTTCGACCCACTGCTGTCCCACTTAATTAATGACTCTCGCCATGAATCAC
>CAYUOY010000242.1:0-4517 GCA_964446495.1 uncultured Woeseiaceae bacterium
ATATCCAAAAGCTTCCTGGGTGTCCCATCCGGTTTGCTCGGATCATATTTCAGCTTCCCTTCAAAACCAACGACCTTACTTACCAGTTGGGCAAGCTCCCCAATACTAATATCGTTGCCGCAACCCACGTTGACAATCTCGCCACTGCTGTAGTTTTGCATCATAAACACGCAGGCATCCGCCATGTCGTCCACGTACAGGAACTCCCGGCGCGGCTCGCCGCTGCCCCACACTTCAACGAACTCCGCGCCGGATTCTTTCGCTTCGTGGAATTTTCGAATCAATGCCGGCAGCACATGTGAATTCTTAAGATCGAAATTGTCGCCTGGCCCGTAAAGGTTCGTGGGCAAAAGAGAAATCGCATCAAAGTCGTATTGCTTTCGATAGGCCTGGCACATCTTGACGCCGGCAATTTTCGCGATCGCGTACCACTGATTGGTTGGCTCGAGCGGCCCCGTTAGCAGGCTGTCTTCGGCTATGGGTTGAGGAGCATGCTTGGGGTAGATGCACGAAGAGCCCAGGAAGAGCAGCTTGCTCACCCCATGTTTCCATGCCGAATGAATCATGTTGGTCTGAATAACCAGGTTCTCACGAATGAATTCCGCCGGACAAGCATCGTTTGCGTGAATGCCGCCCACTTTTGCAGCCACGAGATACAACTGGTTGACGCCCTGGGCGGCAAACCAATCATCCACCGCAGTCTGATCAGAAAGGTCCAACGCGTCACGTCCAATGACAATGGGTTCGATCCCGTCAGCCTGCAGCCGCCGCACAATGGCCGAGCCCACCAGTCCCGTGTGGCCTGCGACAAATACCTTACTCATCGAAGCTCCGGCTACTCTTGATAGTCAAAGGTCTGGTAACCGGCTTCTTTAATCATCGCATCACGCTTGGCATCCTCATAGTCCGCGGCGACCATTTCACGTACCAGCTCATCGACCGAAGTCTTCGCCTCCCAACCCAAAACCTCTTTCGCCTTAGATGGATCACCCAGCAACGTTTCCACCTCCGTAGGACGGAAATACCGGGGGTCCACGGCGATAACTTGTTTTCCGGAATTCTTGTCAATACCAACTTCGTCGACCCCATCGCCCTGCCATTCGATCGGCATGCCGAGCTCTGCAGCGCCAAACTCAATGAACTGACGGACAGAATATTGCCGACCCGTCGCTATCACGAAATCCTCCGGCTTGTCCTGTTGCAGCATCAGCCACATCGCCTCGACGAAATCACGGGCGTGTCCCCAATCGCGCAGCGAGTCCAAATTGCCAATGTGCAACTGGCTCTGCAAACCCATTTTGATACGAGCAAGCGCGCGCGTAATCTTGCGCGTCACAAAAGTTTCACCTCGAACCGGCGACTCGTGATTAAAGAGAATGCCATTGGAGGCGTGCATGCCATAGGCTTCCCTGTAATTCACGGTGATCCAGTAGGCATACACTTTGGCAACGGCATACGGTGAACGAGGATAAAACGGCGTGGACTCCTTTTGGGGAGATTCCTGCACCTTGCCAAACATTTCTGACGTCGACGCCTGGTAAATACGCGTCTTTTTTTCCAGACCCAACAAGCGCACCGCCTCCAGGATACGTAGAGTCCCCAGCGCATCCGCATTCGCCGTATATTCAGCGGTTTCGAATGACACCTGCACGTGACTTTGTGCCGCAAGATTGTAAATCTCGTCCGGTTGTACTTCCTTGATAATACGAATCAGGTTGGCCGCATCGGTCATGTCCCCGTAGTGGAGATGCATCCTTACACCCGTCTCATGCGGGTCCTGGTACAGGTGATCTATGCGATCCGTGTTGAAGGACGAGGCTCGGCGTTTGATGCCGTGAACCACGTAGCCCTTCTGCAGAAGAAATTCAGCAAGATAGGATCCATCCTGCCCGGTGATACCGGTGATGAGCGCTGTTTTCATAGGATTCCAATAGCGAGAGTTTAGCTGGGCCGTAAGCCTTTTGACCACTCAATTTACGATCATAGCAGATGCTATTGATCGGCTAGCGGCTTGCGTGCCCTTTGACGGTTGGTCAATAACGGTGCGTAGAATTTGGACGGGAGCCCCCCCGGAAATGACAATCAACCCCGCCGGGTCGGAAGTGCATATTCTGGCCCATTCCGATCACCGGTTCTGGAAAACCCGACAAAAGTGATCGGATAAAACCAGAGTCAATGATCGGTATGTTCCAGAATGGATGATCGGTTTAAAACAGAATCAGTGATCGGAATGGGCCAGAATATATAACACATGCGGAGTATGACGAAATTGACGTTGAGGAAATCCGATGGTCATCCAATCAAGACAAACGATGACCATGAACAGGCGCTGCTTCGGATTGAGGCGTTGATAGATGAGGAAGCTGGCACCGACGAGGGCGACGAACTTGATGTTCTCGTGACTCTGGTAGAGGCTTATGAGAATGCGCATTTCCCCATAGCGGTGCCTGATCCTGTTGCAGCTATTTTATTCCGAATGGATCAGATGGGCTTGGACCGCAAGGCATTGGAACCCTTTTTGGGCGGGCGTAGCAGGGTTTCTGAGGTTCTGAATCGAAAGCGTAGCCTGTCAATGACGCAAATTCGCAAACTGCATGAAGGCCTGAATATTCCGTTTGAGAATCTGATGGGTTCGACGTAACAACCAGAAACAGGCACCCGGCCCTGGGAATCACCCCCGCCGGGTCGGAAACTCCACGACCGAATCGGTCCCGGTGGATTTCGCCATCTCGTTCCTACGCTGCCACACCAGATCATCGATGCCGTTCTCCGGACAGTATTCCTTAACTGCATTCAGCAAAAGATCGCGTGCACGATCATAATCAAGCGCCTGCGATGCGTCCTTCAGATCATCAATCAAATCTGACAAGACCTCGAAAGGTACAAAGTCTTCATCGGCACGCATAATCCTGGGATGATCAGTACCGGTCACATTGCCGCCAATCAGCAGTTCCTCGTAGAGTTTTTCAGCTGGTCGCAGGCCAGTGAAATGAATCTCAATATCACCGTCCGGATTTTCCTCATCCCGAACGGTCAGCCCCATCAGGTTAATCATCCGATTGGCCAGATCAGAAATCTTCACCGGCTCACCCATGTCCAACACGAACACATCACCACCATGCGCCATAGATGCTGCCTGGATCACGAGCTGTGCCGCCTCCGGAATCGTCATGAAATAGCGAATGATGTCGCGGTGAGTAACAGTGACTGGCCCGCCCGCTCTAATTTGCTCCCGAAACAACGGCACCACGGAACCTGAAGACTCCAACACATTGCCAAAGCGAACCATGCACAATCGGGTTTTCTTTTTTCTACTGTGATAAGCCTGCAGAATGAGTTCGGCGAAGCGCTTGGTGGCGCCCATGACATTCGTTGGACTCACCGCTTTGTCGGTAGAAATCAGGACGAAGGTCTCGACACCGGATTCGATTGCCGCACGTGCCGTATGCAGCGTTCCAAACACGTTATTGTGAATGCCCTCGAATAGATTTTGCTCAACGATCGGCACGTGTTTATAGGCTGCCGCGTGGTAGACCGTCTGGATGCCGAATGTGTCCATGACTTCCCGAACACGACCCTCGTGATGCACGGACCCCAGCAGAGCCACAACTTCGCATTTGCTGTGCAATTGGCCCGCAAGCTTTTTGATACTTTTGTCGACGACGTATAGTGCGGCTTCAGAAATTTCGAATAGAACCAGTCGGGCCGGATCCAGCTCGAGGATCTGTCGACATAGTTCTGATCCTATTGATCCGCCGGCGCCCGTCACGATTACGTTCTTGCCCGTTATCGATTTACCAAGAAGCGCTACATTGGGTGGCACCGGGTCCCGGCCAAGCAGGTCTTCCACATCCACATCACTGATATCATCAACCCGCGCTTTGCCGGTCACCAGATCCGATATCTCTGGAATGGTCTGCACATGAACTGGAAATTGTGACAATCGCTCAAGCACGTTGCGCCGTTTGCGTCGACTAGCACTTGGCATGGCCATGAGCACACGAGTGGCACCTGTATCGTGAATCAAGGCTTCAATGGCCAGCGGTGGATGCACGATCAAGCCCTTGACCATCTTGTCAAAGAGCGTTGGATCATCATCTACCATCGCTACAGGCAAATAGTGATCCGCTCCCAGCAAGCCAACTGCCAACTGCGCACCTGATGATCCTGCACCATAAATAATCACTCGCTCACGCGTGTTGCGTGATCTGTTGTGGATTAAGAAAAGTCGGGCAAGATAGCGACTACTTGTTATGTATATGAATGCCATTGACCAGTACGCGACCGCCCAGCGGAACGGCGCGCCGGCAATATCGCCAAAATACAATAATGCGGCTCCCACTATCGCGGATCCGGCAGCTGTCTTGGCCCCGGCTACGAATAGGTCGAGTCCCATGTAGCGGACCACTGATCGATATAGCCCTTGCGACCAGGCCAATGGTAGCGCGATGACTGCGGTTACCAGGCAGATACGGAATAACTGGTCGGTGGTTAGGCTGGTGCCGAACAAAAGCCAA
>CAYUOY010000243.1:0-4495 GCA_964446495.1 uncultured Woeseiaceae bacterium
GCATCGAATATGGCTTGAACATCGGCCTCTGGCATACCAGCCGTCTTAGCAGTTTGAATAAAATGACGCGGCATAATTTCGTGAAGGCGGTAGTGACGGTGGTCGCCAACTGCCATGGCCAACTTCATCTGGGTTCGCCGTAGCTGTCCATTATCAAATAGATGCTGCGTGGACAGAACATCGTAGAGCGGCGTGAGCTTGAAACCACCGCCTGGATATAGGGCCACACTGAAATTCTTGGCATGACCGTCTGTAGCGGCTAGTAACCAGAATACAATTTGAGCCTTTAGGAATTGTTTGCGATCGTCGTCCGGCGTATCACTACCTTTTAGAAATTCGAGCAAACCAAGTATGCCGGGACCGCCTTGGTTCTCGTATTTACGCGTCGGTGGAACGGTTAGTGCCTGACAACAGTCTTCCTGCGGCACCCGTAGCAAGCGGTTGTCTTTCGTCCATTGACGATCGAAGCGCTCAACAACAAGCACACGCCTGTCTCCGAAGTCGCTGATTTGCGTTCTCGCAACCGGCATGCCAAGTGCCTGAATAATTTGCATACACAGGTATTCGTTCTCGACACTTTGGGTCAGATCACGTCCGTCGACCATGCCGATCTGCGGTTTGAATATATGGGTAGTGGGCGTACTGCCGTGCGGCACGTGCCAGCTGTTTTTCCAGCATAAATACGCAGTCTTCTCCTGTGCTCCAGCTAATGATATCCAGAACTCTTCATCGTCATTAATCCCAAGCGGTGCTGCAGTAAGATTTGATAATCGTTCTGCGATTTGTTCCGCGCTTGCCGGAGTAGCGCGAATATCACCGGCTTTACCTGGGTTTTCGTCCGTTGGGACAAATTGCAATGCGCCGACACAGTCGCGCCCGATAGCGGTTAACAAGCTATAAGCATCTGTTCCGTCTGCGTGTTGGCGCGCGGCAATAGTGTTGCGGATTTCGTCATTGTCCGGTAACAAGTTGTCAAATACGGCGATTACCGGATCACCGATATAACGGTCTTCTCTCAGGGGCAGGGATAGTGAGATAGCGAACGTATTTTCCCAATCAAGCCATTGCTGATCGTACTGGAAGTCGATAGCGCCGGATGTCGCCCGCCGAAGCACACCGACCATACGACCATTCAGTAAAATGTTTAGCGGTACCCGGGTGCGCTTTTTAGCCATCAGAACAAGTCTTCAAGAGCTTTGGCGTCGACCCTGCCCCGTTTGTCGATGATAATTTCCATGCCTAGCGCGGAGAGTGCATCCAGTAATGTGACAAGCTGCGTGGCCGGCTCACCGCGCTCCAGTTTGGAGATCGTGGCTTGCCGCATTCCGATCTTGGCGCCAAGCGCAGCCTGGGTCATACTTGCACTGCGCCGTGCACGGCGAATAATCGCTCCGATCTGTTTGGCTGTGCGTGCGCTTTGCATCATATGTAAGACTCCTCTTAGCTAGTTTATACGCGAACGCGTATAAACTGTCAATATACGCATTCGCGTATAAATCAGCTTTATACGCATTCTCGTATACAGGCTATTAAGTCATTGGTAATGATCTTGAATCGGATGGCTCCGTCGCCTAAGGGAGCAAGAATATCTATCCGATGTCAGAGACGACATTGCACTGAGCAGAAAATACGCCTTCTCGGATTCCAACTTAGTCAAGACCGGTGCGAACACCCAGACGCTGTTGAAGCAACGGGCATTTCTTGAAGTTCTTCCAGGCCGTTTGCCGGAAGATCCCGTTAGTCAAGCCAGGTTGCCCGACCTCGTTTCAAAGCTTGAGAGCTGGCCGGAGCCTGAACTTGATCAGGAAAGCGTTACCTGTGTAATCGGCCCGCTGTTTCAGGGGTTGATTGATTCTTTCGAGACCTTCGGTAGTCTCACCGCGAGTTTACGAGTGGCTTGAATGATCATGGCTCCGGGCGTTACATTTCCTCGGTCAAAGCATTTTGCTGTCCGAGGTTTTGTAACATGGCACGTGGACACGTTCACCCATAACATCCGGCCAAAGCAAGGTGCGCGAAACAAGCAGTCACAGTGATTCAAGCAAAACTCACGCAAGGTCTTGCTGCTGCTATTCGAGCAGGCACACTAGACATTGAATGCGCCAGCCATTCTATTTTGCTCATGGCGACTGAGTTTTAGGGCTGTTGCCTCGGTCCGCCAATGTTCTACGGCCGCCAGAACCTCAGCCCGGATGATATTTGCCTGGGAGGCTTTAAGGCGAAAAAAATCGATAACGTCCAGCGCCAAAGTGTAATCCAGACGATTGTCGTTATCAGTTATGAATAGATGTAGCCCATCTGCTGGTGTGACCGGATTAATGTCGTAGGCCGGCGAGAGTCTCCAACCACCTTGATGGAATATGAAACCATGATTGCGCAGATGGTCGTCGGTATTTGAAACAGCGATGTTAAAAATTATACGGCGCCACAGTTGTTCTAAATCCTTTTCTGTATCGCTCCCCTCATTCACCAGGAATTCGGCCAGCTCAAGATAACTGGCATCGTTATCTCCATCGTAGTAACGCAGTTGAGTCATGGCAGACGAAAAGTGCAAGCGGCTGTCTGGCGTACGGTCAAAACGCTGCGTCAGAAAAGTCTGGTACGGCCCATTGAATGTTTCGACTCTGCATCGAGACATGGGAATACCGGCTCTTTGGGCAAGTTGGTATACCACGTACTCCCACGCGGCGACGTCGTATTCATCATGGCGACTTGGAAATTTTGCGATCCATAGTGTGTTGTGTTCGTCTATGACGCAGGATTTCGGTCGGGCGCCACCAAGTGATGATCCAGGAGCCATCAGCATAGAAAGCCATTTTAGATAGTCTGGATCATCCGGGTCGCTTTTTTCTTCAACCTGGCGTACGGCATGCTCGAGTTCTCTTAGTCGAGCAATTGGCGGCACTGCGAGCTTATCGTCGTTGTCAAGAAAGGGCCCATCCATCACCCGTTTGAAACGAAGCGCACCCATCCGGTAAAAATCGTGAACACCCAGTAAATAGTCGATCTCCCTCAGGACGCGTACGCGTCGATCTTGTTGGTGGGCCTGTACGGCTTCTCGGCGCTTCATCAACAAGCGCCCCCATCGATCCGGACAGGAATCCAGGAACGCCCGAAAATTTCTTGCGTCCTCCGCATGCTGTTCTCCGCCGTACAGCTGGAGATCGGGATCTACCTGTTGAACGAACTCCGAATCGAGCCACGCGTTGGCATAAGTGAAACTGAAGTGTTCCTTGCTTTTGATTGTTGTTGAGCGAAGCGTGCCCACGAACGCAGGCTCATCAAACTGTTCCCAGTCAGCAAATATAAATACTTCATCGCTCATTGCGGTTTCCCATGAGTTTTATGTCTTGCAATTTGCGCCCTAATTCGTCATCACTAGCCACGCTCACGATGTCGTCCGCCAGTCCCAATACGCTTAAGACAGCCATATAGTGGCCAATTGAAACACTGGCATCGCCGCGTTCGATACGCCGAATTGTCAGTCGGCTAAGACCCGTTCGCTCGGAAATAAGCGTCTGCGTGAATCCGCGGCGCTTGATGGCGAGCCGAATGTTCTCACCCAACTGAGTTAGCCTTTTCCGATTCCTGGGAAATACCACTGCTGTTCGTTTCTGTGAATCTCTATTGATGGACACTGTGGTTACCAATTCCATTAAATTTGACAACTATAGTGCTCTTTATTCACCCAGTAAAGATACTGGTAACGATAATTACCAAAATCGCGCAAAAAGGTAACGGTAGTATCCAGTCTTCGTAGGTGGGGAGCGAAGATTCTTCTAAATATCAACGCCATGATCCGGCTGGAAAAACCACAGGCTTCACCGAGGCTCAATATTCAACCGCAGGCCGCGCCAAGATTTTCCAGCGACTTCTGCACCCAGCTGAAGCCAATGCGTTCCTGCTCGAGGCGCAGGGTTGGGCGCAATCGATTGTCTCTCAATTCGTCGTACAACACGCGCTCGTCATTGTTGAGCCGAGGCAGGTCGCGTGTGGTCTGCTTGTCTTCTACGCCCCATTGAGACTCGAATGCAAGCAATGTGTCGCGATCCATCATCAATGAATGTACTTGCGGAACCCGCGTACGAAGTTGGTCCAAGATTGCGAAACCATGTGTATCGATGTCGCCCCAGTAGTACACATCACAGGTGTCCAGCCAACCGGCCTCGTCGAATGCATCGAAGCCGTAGCCCGCACCAAAAACCAGCAGGCTGTTTTCCATAGGCGGAATGGCCAAAAAACTGATCTCGTTCTCGACGATCAGAACCCGGGTGGCGGCTTGAATTGGTGGCCAGGGGCGGAATCGAACCGAGCACGGAGTATCTCTGAGCCAGTCGGTTGGCACACCGTTTTTCCGTGCATGACACGCGGATTTTCAGTCGCGAGTAGGATCGCCTGAGGCTTTATATTTCAAAGAGTTACCGGGGCGTCCGTTGCCTGATTTGCAGTACCGTGCATAACCGTGCACAGCTCATTCACGCAAAACTCACGCAAG
>CAYUOY010000244.1:0-4393 GCA_964446495.1 uncultured Woeseiaceae bacterium
GCCACGGTGCGGCGGTCGATGACGGACACTGCGCGGCCAAACGCAGTGGAGCTTGCCGGCAGATATTCGCCTGTCACGCGGCCCGATGTGCGCTGCAAATATCGGCCTGGATGGCAGAATTCTACGGCCGGTTAGTGTTCACCCAGCAGCGTCGTGTCGATCAAATCGCAAATGCAGTGGATAACCAGTAGATGTACTTCCTGGATGCGTGCGGTGCGACTTGCTGGTACCCGTACCTCGATATCATCATTCGACAATAGCGTTGCCATGGGTCCGCCGTCGCGTCCGGAAAGGGCGACGACTCGCATGCCGCGTTCGTGTGCCGCGATGATGGCTCGATTCACGTTTTCGGAATTGCCGGACGTTGATATGGCGAGCAGGACATCGTTCTTCTGGCCAAGTGCACGAACCTGTTTTGAAAAAATGTCTTGGTAGGCGTAATCGTTCGCGATTGATGTCAGCGTCGAAGAATCCGTTGTCAACGCCATAGCGGGCAGGCCAGGTCGCTCTCGTTCAAAGCGGTTCAGGAGTTCGGAAGAAAAATGTTGGGCGTCGCCCGCTGAGCCACCGTTGCCGCAACTGAGAATTTTTCCGTCGCTCAGCAGCGACTGACTCATGCATTCACCGGCCGCAACAATGCTGTCGTTCAGAACATCGGCCGATTCCCGTTTGACGGCTATACTTTCGGCGAAATGCTCCCGGACTCGATTGCTTGCGTCCATTGTTGTCCTCATTGATTGCAGGTTTCATCGTGTGGTGCTTCATTGTGAATCGTCAGCACGGTCTGAATGCGTCTTTTATCCATTGTAACGTGGATCGCGATTCAGAGGGGCCATCAAGCGCGACTACGTCAAAGCGCATGACTCGTTCAGCCCAATGGGAGTTGCGGCACAGAAAGAAAGATGCCGCCTTGATCAGTTTTTGCTGTTTGCGGTAATTGATCGATACAGCCGCCGAGGCAAAGCGGTTCGCTCGGCGATAGCGCACTTCTACAAATACCAGCACATCGCCGTCTCGCATGATCAGATCAATTTCTCCGACCCGGCAATTGAAGTTTCGCGTAATCAGTCGCAGTCTCTGGCCCAGCAAATAATCGAGTGCGATTCGCTCGGCTGTGCTGCCTATAGATCCAGGATTGGGTCGGCCCATTCTTCAACCTGATCCAATTGTGCATCGTCCGAAAACCTGTCGACACCGGACTCGTCCTCCGGCATAGCTGGATCCGGGAGCGCCACGGGTTGGCCCTGTTCGAAGACGGCCCAGGCAAGTTCGCGATGTACCCGTCCGTTCTCATCCAGTGATAGTTGGCCGGTCGTGCCGTTGATTTCCGCCATGGGTCCTGACCGCGCCACGAAGAGTTCGGCGACCAATTGGTAGGCGTCATAACCCATAGCATGGAAGCGACCCATGCGCCGCTCTGCGGGCCAATACTCTTCATAGAGAGCCGGCAAATCGGCAATCCAGTATGGCGGTGCGATGATCCAGGGTGTGTCCGCGAACATGATGCCATTGAGATCGGCGTCAGAACGACCGTCCATTGCGTTGATCCGGGAGGTTGAGTAGACCGGCAGATCGCCAGAGAAGTGAAATTTCAGTTGTGACTTGAGCAGTCTGCCGGCCGGTGCCGTCGCCGCGAGGAATACAGCCTCGACATCTTCCCGCCGTCGCGGGTCGAATTGTATCGGCCCACCAATATTGGCGAGCAGGCGTTTATAGCGGCGCTCGCTTTGCGCGAGGCCCATCAGATTTTTGATTTCGAACGAAAAGTCCTGATCCCTCGGGGTGTAATTTTGATTTTCGAGCAACGTACCGCCCTGCGATTCAAATTCGCTGGCAAAACTGTTTAGAAGTCGGCGTCCCCAGTCATTATCCGGAACGAGCGCGACGGCCCGGGTCTTGCCATCGGCGATGACACGTTTTGCCGCGGACACCGCTTCGTCCTCGGGCGACAAGGCGAACTGATACATGCCAGGCGGTGCGAATCCGTCGCCGCGGACATTATTGAGCGTCAGGATGGGAACCGGCAGCAATACCTCGGCGGCAATGTCGTTAACCGAGCTGGGAAGCAACGGTCCCACCACGAATTCCGCACCATCCGCGACGGCTTGAGCATACGCAGCGCTGGCGCCACCGGCTGCGACCACATCGTAGACATGGATGGTCTGCGCATCGCCAAGTCCGCTGGCTGCCGCATAATAGGCACCGAAAAAACCGTTCTGGACCGCCGTCCCCGTGGTGCCGTATTGTCCACTCAGTGGCAACAGCAAGGCGATGTGCCGTGGAAAGTCCTGGATACCCCGGTCCGGAATGTCCAATGCGGCGACGATGGACATGCCAGGATGAGTGCTGTTGCCTTCCTGCCAGCGTACCAGGCCGTTACTCCAGCCAATGCCCTGTTGCCCCGTGGCTACGGCCAGCGCCCCAAGCCCCAGCCAGCCGCGACTGGTCGCGTCAGAGGCGATCATGCCGGCACTACGCAGTGTTCGTACATTGCTGACCAGCAAGCCAGCCCAGAGGCGCTGACGGTTGTCGAGCATCTCCGGGCCACGGTCCAGCCATTGCTCACGTTGCATGTACAGTTGAACGGCACGCAGTGGATCGTCTTTCTGGAACCAGGCATCCGCCCGCAGCGCTTCGACCCGCAATCGGTATTCGAGTGGCAGCGCCTGCGCGCTCATGGCATCGAGTATATCCAATGCCTGTTGCGGGCGGCCCTCCCAGAGATTGAGTGCGGCGCTGTTGGTGTTCCACAACCACAGCAAGTCGCCTCCGCTGGGCATGGTCACATCCCGCATGGCGCTGCTTGCCCTGCGTCCATCGCCGGCATCCAGCCATTGCTCGCTGGCGAGAAGTGTCAGACGGTCACGCTCAATACCGGTGGCGTTGCTGGCCATGCCGATGTACATCGCGGCGGCTTCGTCGTGGCGTCCTTGCAGGGCGAGTCCGTCAGCGCGTTGCTCCGACTGACCTCGGGGTAACCCCGGAAGATTCATCGTTTCGCAGCCAGCCAAAAAGACCATCGTGGTGATTACGGCCAGCGTGGTTCGTGTCAGTATCTGTAACATTAGTAGTATGCAGCCAGTAGCAAAAGTTTCACGGAGTCATCAGACATTGAATTCAGAATCATCAGAATCAGGCGAATCGAGTCGCGGAACACTATTCGTGGTCGCGACCCCCATTGGCAATCGCGATGATTTGTCGGTACGCGCCCGGCAGATTTTGACGAGCGTGGACCTGATTGCTGCCGAGGATACCCGGCACACGGGGCGATTACTATCGCATTTCGGGGTCAAAACGGCACAAATAGCGTTGCACGATCACAACGAAGAAAAGGTGATTGGCAAGGTGATCGCCAGGCTCCAATCCGGATCGAACGTCGCCCTGGTCAGCGATGCAGGCACGCCGCTGGTGAGCGACCCGGGCTATCGACTGGTGCGCGCCGCCCATGCCGAGGATATCCCCGTCTCGCCAATCCCGGGCCCCAGCGCCGTTATCAGCGCCATCTCGATCGCAGGACTACCCAGCGATCGATTCACGTTTGAAGGCTACCTCCCGGCAAAATCCGCCGCCCGACAGACCGCCCTGCAAGCATTGCGCAATGAAGAACGCAGCCTGATATTCCTGGAATCGGTCCACCGCATCGAGGGCGCCCTCGAAGACCTGGCCCAAGCCTTCGGCGCAGACCGACTCGCCTTCCTCGGCCGCGAACTCACCAAAATGCATGAGCAATGCGTCCAGGCGACCCTGGGCGACCTCAGTCAGCAAGTGATCAACGGCGACATCGTCAAGAAAGGCGAATTTGTCCTGGTGGTCCACGGTGCAGAGCCCAACAAATCCGCCGACCCCACAATATCAATCCACGCCCTGCTGACCGAGCTCATGCAAAGCCTCCCAGGCAAGCAGGCTGTAGATATCGCCACCCGCCTGACCAATCACCCTCGCAAGGAAATCTACCGCCAGATGCTGGCGATCAAAGACCAGGACTAAAAGCCACCCAGTTTCCCCGCCGACTTACCGCAACAAAGAATGTGGGTAGTTAGACGGTCTCTGAGAGTGGGTTCCACATGATTGCCGTACCAGATGTGGATGGAGCGCGATTGCGAGCCGGCGCCTGTGGTGGGCGTCCACTCACTCGGAGAGCCTTAACTCGATCGCGGACGCCCACCACAGCCACCGGCTGGTTCGTCCTCGCCGCCGCACTCGCGCTCTCCTTCATCGGCATCGCCGCCATCGGAACCGTCGCCATACCCGAAGCAACAAAAATGGCCCGCTTCTGGCTCCCCGTCTCTCTCGCCGTCATGGCTTTCTGCATCGTCCCAAGACCACGATGGATCGGCTACGCCTCCTACCCTCTCTTCGCCGCCGTCCTGCTCATCCTGATACTCATGGCCCT
>CAYUOY010000245.1:0-4319 GCA_964446495.1 uncultured Woeseiaceae bacterium
GACACTTGTTGTCGCTGACTCCCGAATCATCTCGAGACTCGCCGATGCGGTGGTCTATGTGGTGAAATACGACAGTACTCCGCGTGGTGCCGTGCTAGAAGGGCTGAAAGAGCTGCGAAATATAGACGCCCCAATTGTCGGCGTGGCGATGACAATGGTCAACGAACATCGGGCAAGCCAGTATACATATGATGGCTATAGCTATTACAAAGGCCGATATCAGGACTATTATTCTACCTGAGGACCGTCGGCCTTATGCGGCGCTTGTGCCAATTGAATTGACCGTTCTGTCCTGCTGTGCTAGATAAACGCTGGGTTTCTTTACTTTCATTTTATTTGTTGGCGAATTTCATGACTAAACTGAAGAAAATTTTTGCCATCGCTGCGATTGCTTTGGCGTTCGGGTCTCCGGCGGCGGCCTCTCCAGACGAAGTGGTGATTTCTACGATCGATCACCGCGTGGCGGCCCTGGAAACCGAAATATCGAGTCTCAAAAACAGGTACCAGAATGCCAGCGCATCTTCGCGCGGAATTATCAAAAAGCAGATTGTCGGCCTGATCGCTCGAAAATCTCAGCTTGGGATGGCTCGGCATACGGTGCCTAGGTTGCCAGAGTACAACAACCGGTACATCATTGCATTTTGCAATTGGAACGTCGCCAGTCCAGCCGATTACCGGTATGGTCATCGTGACCGGCGTGGTCATAAAAAAAATCGGCGTAATAATCGAAATTGGCGTGGTTATGGCTGGTAGGGTTCCATTGTCAGCAAACAACGCCTCTTAGGATCGGTTTCACCTGACCCGCAAACGACGACTGTTGTTTGTTTTCAGCCAGACTTCCAGAAGTCTATCAACAAAAACAGTTTCGGGCTAAGTTCCTTTTGAAATACAAATAACTGCTCGTCATACTTCTCCAGTATTATGGCATCACGCATGATGCCCTTTTTCTGAGCCTGCAGCAGAGCAGTATCTGCGATATCCGGATCCGACAGGACACCCGCCAAATTTAAACGGGTAATTGCCAACGTCCTGTTGTAAGGCGCAATTTCCCACGATACGCGCAACGCATCGACTGCATTCTCTGCCTCACCCTGACGTAATAGCGCCCAGCCCAAGGCAGCCCAGGCATGTGCATTGCCTGGGTCAATGTTAAGGGACTCTTCGATTGCAGTCTGCGCAAGTTCTGCACGCTCGGTGGCCAGATTTTCCGCGGCAAGAACATCGCGACTTTCGGTTTCACCGGAGAATAGCGCATCGGCCATCAAATAGCCGAAACCACGCTGAAACGCATACGAACCGGGATCATACATCGCCTCGTTCAACGCCACGCGTCCATTTCCGACAACGGTATCCCCCAAAGCGTTTGGATTAAACGCTGGTGTCTGTCCAAGAGTTACCCAAATTGATGCGCCTGACATAGCCAACAAAATAAACATCAAAAATCGCATTTTGGTATACCTGCCTGAATCTATTATCAAATTTGGACCGGGATCGGCTGTTCGTCAACAAGTGGTAATCTGCGAATATGTATACAGTGAACTTGAGTAGAGGCAAATACCAATCTTGGGCCCACCATGAATGGCTCGCCTATTTCTACACTACCAAGTCCCTGCGAGGCGAAAATTGTATTTCGTTATTGTCAGGCTTGCATCGGCCCAGCAGAACTCTTAAATTGCCCGAACTCTACCAAAGTCTATTCAAGAGGCCTTATGACCCAAGCAAGCACTGCAGTGCTGAAATTCGTGGTGGGATCAGAGCACCTCAGAATCCGCAAAATGATCGCCTTATCGCTGACGTTCTTCTTTTTCGCTGTCATCGGTTTTCTGACACTGTTGCCGATAAGTGTGCCCCCCGTGATTGGTGGTAGCGACAAGACCCACCATTTGATTGCGTTTGGCGTGCTCGCGATCCCTTGCGCGCTGCTTTACCCTCGATCCTTGATTTGGGTAGCCCCAGCCATACTGGCTTTTGGTGCGGCGATCGAACTGGTGCAACCCTATGTTGGGCGCCACGGCGAACTCGCTGATTTCTACGCTGATTTCAAAGGTGTCGTCCTTGGCGTTTCAGTCGGCTTAGCGGTCCATTATCTGGCCAGATGGTTGAATAGAACGCAAGTGAGCTGTTAAGGGCACCCCAAAATACCCGGTTCTGGTTCAAAATACCTGCTTTATTGGTTCAAGCGCGCTCTTGGGGGCGACTTTTATCTCTCATTGTTGCTGGAAGGCAACAGGTCAGAGATATGATGCGCTTACGACAGATTTAGGCCAATTTAGTCGATTATTGTACTCAAAATTGGTAAGTATACCGTTAGGGCCAAATGTTGGGATAACCAGCAAAATTACATTGAGGTGCAGCAGTGCGCAATTCATTTTTCTTCATTGCGATTGCTTTTACCTTAGCCGCATGTTCCGGCGATGGCCCGCATGAGCGTTCGATTGCAAACTCTCCTAACGCGACATTACTCAAAACCGAATCAGAAGAGCCCTTTGCCCTTATCCATGTGAATAAAGCTGTCGCTTTGAAGGTCAGCGAGGATCTCAAGTCGCTTCGGTATTCCGGGTTCTTCAGGCAATCAGGCTCTGCACCTATTGTCATCGGGCCCGGCGATACCTTGTCGATTTCGATCGTCAGTTCCAACATCGGCGGTTTTGTTGATTTTGCTGGCGGCTCTCTCAATCCAATTTCAACTGCCTCGCTGCCGCCTCAGGAAGTCAGCAGCGAAGGCACAGTGAGCGTTCCTCCGATTGGTCGCCTTCTGGCACGAGGTAAAACAGTTCAGTCCTTTGAAACGTTCGTGCGCCGAAAGCTTAGTGAAGTTCTCGTTGACCCGTCGGTTATCATTCAGATGACAAATAGGAATAGTGCGCGTGTTACCGTCATGGGTGCGGTTCAGGCACCTCGTGCCGTTTCGCTAAGTACGACGGAATCCCGCCTGGTAGACATGATAACGGCAGCTGGCGGCCCGGCCGGTCGACCAGAGGATCTTGATTTCACGCTAATTCGCGCCGGCCGAAGTGCAACTATTCCACTGGCAAAACTCTACAACACACCGGCCTATAACATCTCGGCTTTGCGAGGCGATGTGTTGTCGATTGAACGGCCTCAACGGGAAGTAACCGTTCTTGGTTCATTCGCGTCCAACACCAGGGTCAGCATAGAAGGGCAATCTGTATCCCTTACCGAAGCTATCGGGCAATTTGGCGGACTGGTAAGAACCCGGGCCAGGCTCAGGGGCGTCTATGTGTATCGTGAAACGCCCAAGACAACGCTTGCAGCACTTGGAACGGATGTATCGAAATTTGCAGGGATGTCTGTGCCAACTGTGTACAAGTTTGACTTCACCGATCCGACCGCTTTTTTCATAGCTGATGAGTTTCAGATCGCTGACGGCGATATCCTGTACACGACCCAAAGCGTGCTTTCCGAAATCAACGATGTCATTACGTCAATTTCCCCCATAATTGCAGCGCCTCAGTCCTTTGGAACAAGTTTGGACTTGAACAATTAAGGTTCTGATGGGGTGATACAATCCCAGTAACGCACAAAGGTGCAAACCGGGGACGTCCATCCCATCAGAACCAATTGTAGTCGCCCTAGAACCAGGGCTGATCGGGATCCGGAAGCGGGATTGCCGAGATCAAATCCTGAGTGTAGTCGGATTGCGGCGTGTCAAACAGGGTTTTGGTCTTGGCGTTTTCAACAATTTCCCCGTTGCGCATCACGATGATCCGGCTGCACAGGCGTCGGATTACCGACAGGTCATGGCTGATGAACGCCAGTGTCAGACCCAGTTGACGCACCAGATCCTCTAACAGGTTCAACACCTGCGCCTGGCTTGACACATCCAGCCCCGACACGATTTCATCCGCTAGAATAAATTCCGGCCCAAGGGCAATAGCACGGGCAATGCCAACCCTTTGACGCTGACCACCCGAAAGTTCATGCGGGTACCGCTTGGCGAATTCATGCCCCAGACCGACGTGATCCAGTGCGTCACGCACCCGTTCCGGGATACGGTCCAGCCCGTGCAGACGCATTGGTCCGGCGATGATCCCCCCCACCCGGCGACGCGGATTAAGCGACGACATCGGGTCCTGAAAGATCATCTGAAACTTCCGCCGGTCCGGGCGCAATTCAGCCTCGTCAAGATGGGTAATATCGCGCCCGTCAAAGTGGATGCTGCCGCTATCAGGCTCTAACAGGCGCACCATGGCCCGCCCCAGTGTCGATTTACCCGACCCGGACCCACCGACCATGCCGATGATCGCGCCTTTGGGAATGTCAAAACTCAACCCCTTCAACACCTCAAGACGCGGCGC